>CAYZKM010000065.1:0-14536 GCA_964478525.1 uncultured Bifidobacterium sp. | reverse complement strand
GCGGGCATCGCGCAGCCAGCGGCGGGGATCGGTTCCGCTCATGCAGCGGGGGCCGGTCGCAGCGCGGCGATGGCGGCGGCATAGTCCGGCGCGCCGAACACCGAGGACCCGGCGATCAGCGTATCGGCGCCGGCCGCGATCACCGCCGGCGCCGTGGCCGGACCGATGCCGCCATCGACGGCCAGAGCGATCGGGTGCCCGGAGTCGTCTATCATGCGGCGCAGCGCCGCGATCTTGGGAAGCTGGGACGGCAGAAAGGCCTGCCCGCCGAATCCGGGATTGACTGACATCACCAGGATGATGTCGACCAGATCGAGCGTCCACGCAACGGTTTCAACCGGAGTCGCGGGATTCAAAACGACGCCGGCGCGTTTTCCCAGGGCCCGGATGGTCTGCAACGACCGGTGCAGATGCGGCCCGGCTTCCGGATGCAGGCTGATATGGTCGGCCCCGGCCTCGGCGAACGCCCGCAGATAGGCATCGACCGGCTGGATCATCAGGTGAACGTCGAACGGCAGGCGCGTATGCCGGCGCAGCGCCGCCAGCACCACCGGGCCGAAGCTGATGTTGGGCACGAAATGCCCGTCCATCACGTCCAGATGCAGCCAATCGGCGCCCGCCGCCTCGACAGCGGCGACCTCGTCCCGCAGCCGCCCGAAATCGGCCGCCAGCAGGCTGGGTGCGATGGTCAGCCGACGCGCTTGATGTACCGCCATGCAACCACTGTAGAGCAGTTCCGGAGTCGGCGGAATGCGCCGTGACCCCGCCCTACCCCACCCTGACCAGCCGTGCCGCGAAGAACCCGTCCATCCCCCCCCGCTCGGCCCACAGCCCGGGATGGGTGCGCAGGAACCCATCGGCGGTCCGCGCCTCGGGGATCGCGGCCAGCTCCCGCACCGTGAACGGATCGTGCCGCACACCGCCGGCGGCCAGCGCGGCGGCGACGCGCGGCGCCCCCTCCTCGGGCTGCAGACTGCACACGGCATAGACCAGCCGCCCGCCCGGCTTCAGCAGCGCGATCGCCGCACCCAGCAGCCGGTCCTGCGCCGCGGTCAGCGAGGCGACGTCGCCCGGGCGCTTCAGCCGCAGCACATCCGGATGCCGCCGGATCGTTCCGGTCGCGCTGCAGGGCGCATCCAGCAGGATCGCGTCGAACCGCTCCTCGGTCGGCCAGGCGGCGGCATCGGCCTGCACCATCTCGGCCGCCAGGCCCCAGCGGCGCAGGTTCCCGGCCATGCGCGCCAGGCGGTTGCCGTCACGCTCCACCGCCACCACCGAGGCCCCGGCCGCCGCCAGCTGCCCGGTCTTGCCACCCGGCGCGGCACACAGATCGGCCACACGCTCCCCCGGCCCGGCGGCCAGCAGCCTCGCGGGAAGCGCGGCGGCGGCGTCCTGGACCCAGAGCCGGCCCTCGGTGAAGCCGGGGATGTCGGTAACGGCGGTCCCGGCGGGGTAGCGCACCGATCCCGTGGGCAGCACGACCGCCCCATCCGGCGGCGGGGTGCCGGCGCCCGGCGTCAGATCCAGCGGCGCCTCGTGCTGATGCGCCAGCGCGATGGCGCGCGCCTGCGGCCCCCATGATCCCCACAGCCAGGACGGCGTATCCAGCCGCGGCGGGTCCAGATCGGCCATTGCCGCCTGCCCGGCAGTGGCAACCTTGCGCAGCACCGCGTTCACCAGCCCCGCGAACGGCGCCAGCCCCCGCGCCTTGGCCAGCGCCACCGCCGTCGCCACCGCCGCATGGCTGGGCGTGTCCAGCAGCAGCAGGGCGGCGGCGCCGATGCGCAGCACGGTCCGTGCCGGGGCCGGCGGGTCCTTGCGCAGATAGGGTTCCAGCATCGCGTCCAGCGTGCCGGTGCGGCGCAGCACGGCGGCGGCCAGGCGGTGGGCGGCCGAGCGGTCGCGCGGCGGCACATCGGCGGGCAGCGCGGCCAGCGCTTCGTCCAGCGGGCGGCGGCGGTCGAACACGGCGGTCAACAGGTCGAAGGCGGCTTCGCGGGTGGGATCGGACATCGGCGGGTTCATGCGCCGGCTGCGGCGATGGGGCAAGCACATCTGGCGCAGCCCGTTCCCGCCGGGATACAACGGCCGGCGTCCAGACAGGGGGGAACCGGCCCATGCGGAAATTCGTCAACGACCCGCGCGCCGCGATGCGGGAGATGCTTGAAGGCATCGCCGATTTCTCCCCCAACCTGGCGCTGATCCCGGATGCCGGGGTGATCGTGCGCGCCGACCTGCCCGAGCCCGCATACCGGGGCGTGGCGCTGATCTCGGGTGGCGGCAGCGGGCACGAACCCGCCCATGCCGGCTATGTCGGCCAGGGGATGCTGCATGCGGCGGTCGCGGGCGATGTGTTCACCTCGCCCAGCGTCGATGCGGTGCTGGCCGCCATCCGCGCTGCCGCCGGGCCGGCGGGCGCGGTGCTGATCGTGAAGAACTATACCGGCGACCGGCTGAATTTCGGCCTGGCCGCGGAACTCGCCCGCACCGAGGGCATCCCGTGCGAGATCGTGATCGTCGGCGACGACGTGGCGCTGCGCGACACCGTCCCGCGCGAGCAGCGCCGCGGCCTGGCGGGCACCGTGCTGGTGCACAAGATCGCCGGCGCGGCAGCCGCCAGCGGGATGGACCTGGCCACCGTGGCGCAGGAGGCGCGGGAGGCCGCCGCCAATCTCGGCACGATCGGTGTGGCGCTGGGCGCCTGCACCGTGCCCGCCGCCGGGGTGCCCGGCTTTGCCCTGGCCGAAGACGAGATGGAGATCGGGCTGGGCATCCATGGCGAGCCGGGCGTGCGCCGCGGCCCGCGCGCCGCCGCCGATGCGCTGGTGGAACAGATACTCGACCCGATCCTGTCCGATCTGGGCCTGCAACCCGGCGAACGCGTCGCCCTTCTGGTCAACGGCCTGGGTGGCACGCCGGCGATGGAACTTGCGATCATGGGCCGCCACGCCCTGGCCACGCTGCGCGGGCGCGGGCTGCGCGTCGCCCATGCCTGGGCCGGCAACCTGCTGACGGCGCTGGAGATGCCCGGCTGCTCGCTGTCGGTGATGCGCATGACCGATGCCCGCCTGCACCGCATCATCGCCCCCACCGCCGCCCCCGCCTGGCTCGGCCAGGGCCTGGTGCCGGCGGCGCGGCATGTGTTCACAACCCCCGCGATCGACCATCCGCCTTCCGACCTGCCGCCCGATGCCGCGCTGCGCGATACGGTGCTGGCGGTGGTGGCGGCGCTGGAACGGGCCGAGGCGGAGCTGACCGCGCTGGACACCGTGACCGGCGACGGCGATCTGGGCCTCAGCCTGACGCGCGGGGCCGCCGCGGTGCGCGCGCTGCCCGACAGCGCGTGGGGTTCGGCGCATGATGCGCTGACGGCGATGGCAGGCGCGCTGCGGCGGGCGATCGCCGGCAGCTCCGGCCCGTTCTACGCCGCCGGGCTGCTGCGCGCGGCCTCGGCCCTGCCGCGCGCGGGACAGCCCGGCGCCGAGGACTGGAGCCGGGCGCTGGCGGCGGGGATCGCGGCCATCGCCGCGCTGGGCGGGGCCGGACGGGGCGACCGCACCATGCTGGATGCGCTGTATCCGGCATCGGACACCTTCGCGCAGGGCCTGGCCGGCGGGATGGACCCGGCCATCGCCTGGGCCGGCGCGGTCGCGGCGGCCGAGGCGGGGGTGGAAGCGACGAAGCCCCTGCATCCCCGATTCGGCCGAGCGGCGTATCTGGGGGCGCGGGCGGTGGGGCATGTGGATGCGGGGGCGGCGGCCGTGGCGGTGTGGCTGCGCGCGATCCGTCCGCAAACCGGTGACGAAGGGTAACAATCGGGACGGACATGTAACAGCCACGGTGACGCCGTATCGTCGCATGAACAATTGTAACCACATCCGTTTTCGCCTTGAAACATGACGTATCGGTAAGGCCAATCCCTGTATCGGACATTCCGAAACACACGGCATCAGAGGTCAGGGATCGTGGCAAATCCGGGAAAATCAACGACCATCAAGGGCAAGACCGCCAACATCACGTTTGCCGATACGGATGACTGGGGCACCGGTTTCATCGGCGCGGTCACCTACACCAACAACCTGGCCAGCGCGGTCGGCCAATGGACGATCGAGTTCGACCTGGCGCAGCCGATCATCTCGATCTGGAACGCGACGATCGTCAGCCATGTCGGCAATCATTACGTGATCCGCAACGCGGCGTGGAACGGCACGGTCGCGGCGGGCGGATCGGTCAGCTTCGGCTTCCAGGCCAGTGGCGGAAACCCGGTGCTGCCGACAAGCTTCACCGTGAACGGCACCGCCCTGGCGGGCGGCACGACACCGCCTCCGCCGGTGCTGCCGACCATCGCGATCGACGATGCGTCGGTGACCGAGACCGGGGTTGCCGGCCTGAACGAGACATTCACCGTGCGCCTGTCGGCGGCATCGGCAACGCCGGTGACGGTGGCGTTCACGACCAGTGGCGGCACCGCGGTGCAGGGCACCGATTTCGACAAGACGACGGGCACGCTGACCTTCGCGCCGGGCACCACGACGCAGAAGATCACCGTGCTGACGCATCCCGGCGCGCAGGGGACGAAGGCCTATACGGTGACGCTGTCGGCGCCGTCCGGCGCGACGATCGCCGACGGGTCGGCCACCGGCACCATCATCAACCCCGCGCCCAAGCCGTTGCCGACGATCACGGTCGCCGACATCACCGTGCACGAACCACCCGTCACCGCGCCCGTGGCCGGTCCGACCAGCCTGCTGCCGACGGGATTCCTGAGCACGGCGGGCAACCAGATCGTCGATGGCGGCGGCAAGCCGGTGAAGATCGCCGCGGTGAACTGGTTCGGGATGGAGACGTCGAACTTCGCGCCGCACGGGCTGTGGACCGCAAGCTACAAGACCATGATGGACCAGATGGTGCAGCAGGGGTTCAACGCGATCCGGCTGCCGTTCTCGGACCAGTTGTTCGACGCCAACAGCAAGCCGAACGGCATCGACTTCTCGAAGAACCCGGACCTGCAGGGGCTGACCGGCCTGCAGATCATGGACAAGATCGTCGCCTATGCCGGGCAGAAGGGCCTGAAGATTATCCTGGACCATCACCGCAGCTCGGCCGGGAACGGTCCGAACGGCAACGGGCTGTGGTACGACAGCGCGTATTCCGAACAGAAGATGATCAGCAACTGGACGATGCTGGCGCAGCGCTATGCCAACAATCCCACGGTGATCGGCGCCGATCTGAACAACGAACCGCACGGCGCGGCCACCTGGGGCGATGGCAGTGCCAATGACTGGGCGGCGGCGGCGACACGCATCGGCAACGCGATCGGCGCGGCCAACCCGAACTGGCTGATCATGGTCGAGGGCATCGAATCCTATCAGGGCAGCTCCACCTGGTGGGGCGGCAACCTGATGGGGGTGAAGGACCATCCGATCACGCTGGCGGTGCCGAACAAGCTGATCTACTCGCCGCACGACTATCCCGCGACCGTGTATGCACAATCGTGGTTCAGTGCATCCGACTATCCCAACAACCTGCCGGCGGTGTGGGACAAGTACTGGGGCTATATCTACAAGGACGGCACCGCGCCGGTGCTGCTGGGAGAGTTCGGCAGCAAGCTGCAGACCACGTCCGACCAGCAATGGATGGCGAAGCTGACCGCCTATCTGGACGAGGCGTCGGCCAATGGCGGGCTGGCCGTGGGGGCTGGCAAGCTGGGGCCGAGCTGGGCGTACTGGAGCTGGAATCCGAATTCGGGGGATACCGGGGGGATCCTGAAGGATGACTGGACAACCATAGATACGGTGAAGGTCAACGCCATCAATCCGATCATGTACCACACGGCCTCGGGCGGCGGCACCACCACGGGTCCGATCCCGGACGGGACGGCGAATTTCGTGGTGGCGCTGTCATCGGCGGCGTCGACCGCGGTGACGGTGCATTACACGACGGTGGACGGAACGGCGCACGCCGGGGTGGACTACACCGCGGTGTCGGGCGATCTGGTGTTCCAGCCCGGCGAAACCTCGAAGATCGTATCGGCGCAGCTGTTCGCGACACCGGGGCAGACCGGGCAGGCGCAGTTCACGCTGGCCCTGTCGGCGCCGCAGAACGCGCTGCTGGGGACCACATCCGCAACGGCGTCGCTGGTGCACGACACCACCACGACGACGACGCCCGATCCCACGCCGGCGCCGTCACCGGCCGGGGACGGGGATATCGTGGTGCTGACCGACAGCAGCTGGAGCGGGGGATACAACAGCACCGTGAAGATCACCAACGATACCGGCGCGGCGGTGAAGAACTGGACGGTCGAGGTGGATACGGCGGACCTGATCGTGAATTTGTGGAACGGCAAGATCCTGAGCCATGTCGGCAATGCCTATCTGATCGGCTCGGCGGACTATAACGGCGCGCTGGCGGCCGGCGCATCGGCCTCGTTCGGGTTCCAGGCGAGCCATACCGACCCGGCGGCGACCCTGTCGGCGCATCTGGACAAGTTCGGGGTCTGATCGCGGGCGGCACCGGGCGTCGTGTCGTGGCCGGCGGGCAGCGCCGGCCACGGCGTCACCGCCCCGCCGATCCCGGCGGTGGCGACCGCTCCAGGAACCAGTCCATGATCCCGCTGTTCTCGTCGCGCGGATAGGCGTGCGAAAGGTCGGCGATCTCGCGATACACCACCTCGGCCCCCGCCGCCTTCAGCGCCTGGCTGGCGGTCCGCCCGACGCTGACCGGAAACATCCAGTCCAGCGCGCCATGTGTCAGCATGACCGGCAGGCCGCGAATGCGGTGCGGTTCGGTCATTGCCAGCAGCATCGGATGGAAGCTCGCCGCCACCGGGGCGAGGTGGGTGAACGGGGCCTCCTCGTGCAGCCCGCTCAACAGCGTGAACGTTCCGCCATCGCTCATGCCCGTCAGCAGGCGCCGGTCCGGGTCGATGGGCCAGCTGGCGCCGACTTCCTCGACGATACGGGCGATGTTCATCGCATCGACATCGGGTTCCATCAGCGACCAGGTATCGCCCGTCGCCGTGGGGGCGATCAGGATCGCCCCGCGTGACCGCGCCTCGCGCAGCCAGGTCCACAGGAAAAGCCGCCCATGGCCCGACCCGCCATGCAGTGCGACGATCAGCGGACGCGCGCTGGCCCCGTCCAGGTTTTCCGGGATATAGACCGAGAACCCGCCGCGCATGCCGGTCTCGTTGCCGGAATGCATGACGCCTGTATGTTCACTTGTCTGACGCAGGGACTGCAGCAGCGCATCGTCGTCGCGATACGCCGGTTCCAGAAAATACTGGCTGACGGTCGGCAGCACCGCCGCTACCGGATACAGCGCCTCGATCGCCCGGCTGGCATGGCGGTTGGCGCGATAGGCACCCAGCATCGGATTGTCGGCCCCCGCCGCCGCGCGCAGCCCCTGGCACGCACGCAGCGCATGCCCGGCCGCGCCATCCAGCTGATCGCGGAACGGCACCAGCCCCGCCGGCCAGTCCACCGCGCGGAACGCCGCCAGCTCGGCGTCCAGATCCGTGTCATGCGCGCCCAGCATCGCCACCAGCGCGGCCAGATGCGGCGGGTGCATGTGCCGGGAAATCGCGGCCAGCGCGTCCATCGTGGCCAGCAGGCGCGGGATCAGCCGCGTGATCGCCTCCAGGATCGGGTCGTTCGCCTCGGCCATCGGCTTGCTCGCTGCGTGGTGGGCGGCGACATTAGAGCATGATCACGCTGAGCGGAATCGTGGCAGCGGGTGAATCATGCGATCAAACAATGAGGCTAGCGCGCGCTGACCGGTTACGGTCAGCCGGAAAGCGCGCTAGCCGCAAGCGAGGCAGCGGAGAAACCCCATGGCGGACGAGACGGACCTGACCCTGACCCAGCGGCTGGCATCGCTGTGGGACCATCTGGGTCTGTCCGCCGCCCATGTCGCGACACAGGTGCCGGGCGACGTCGCCGCGTTCGCCCAGGCACACCCCGCCCGCATCGCCGGGCTGGTGCTGTGCACGCCGGTGCGGCTGGACCCCGCCGGATTCGCCGCCGTAGCGGGACGGGTGATGCTGATTTCCGGCGCCTCGGGGCTGACACAGCAGGTCACGACGCGGGCGCAGCAGCGGCTGGCGGGATCGCGCCGGATCGAGCTGCCTGGCTATGAAGCCCCGGGCTGGGCCGATGTGATGGCCGAGCGGGGGGAGACGATCAGCGCGGCGATGCGCGGCTTCCTGCTCGCCCATGACGCGTCCGTCCCCGCCATCGCGGGCGGGTCCGGCAGCCATGCCGGCATCACCTATCGCATCCGCGGCCGCGGGCCGGCGCTGGTGCTGATGCCGTTCTTCCTCGCGCCGTCGCAATGGGAACCGGCGATCGAGGCCCTGTCAGCGGATTTCACCACCATCGTGCTGGGCGGGCGGCATATCGGCGGCGTGGCGGCGCTGGAGGATCGCGCCCGCGCCCCCACCTATCGCGCCCTGGTGCGCACGATGATGGAGATGATCGCGCCGTCGGCGGGCCAGGCGATCCTGGATGTCGGCTGCGGGTCGGGCGCGCTGGACCGGATGCTGGCGCGCGGCCCCGCCGCCGGCTGCACGATCACCGCCACCGACCTGAACCCGTTCCTGCTGCGCGAGGCCGAGAACCTGGCGCGGGAGGAAGGGCTGGACGCGGCGATCCGCTTCGCCCCCGCCAATGCCGAGGCCCTGCCCTTCCCGGACGCCAGCTTCGACCACGCGTTCACCATCACGGTGCTGGAGGAATGCGACGCCGACCAGGCGATACGGGAACTGCGCCGCGTGGTGCGCCCGGGCGGGCGGGTCGGCGTGATCGTGCGGTCGATCGACCTGCCGCAATGGTGGCACCTGGACCTGCCGGCCGAGCTGCGTTGCAAGGTGGAGATCCCGCCGCAATCGGTGGGCGGGCGCGGCGTGGCGGATGCCAGCCTGTACCGGCGGATGCGTGATGGCGGGTTCCGCGACCTGACCTGCTTTCCGTCCCTGGTCACGTTCGACCAGCCGGGCGGGCCGATCTGGCGCTATCGGGAGGACCATGTGCTGTCGCAGCTCTCGGCCGCCGAGACCGAGACGTGGCGGGCGGCCTGCGCGGCGGCGGCGCGCGAGGGGCTGCTGTTCATGGCCAACCCGCTGCACGCCGCGGTCGGCGTCAGGGCCTGATCAGCGCGGCGCGGCCGGGGCGGTGACCCGGGTCGCGGCGGCATCGGCGGCGCGCGCGCCCAGGATGCCCGTGGTGTAGACATACATGCTGGTGGCCACGCCGGCGACGGTGAAGCCGAAGGCCGGCAGCGCGCCACCCGCCCCGGCGGCGAAGGGGGAGAACCCCAGCAGCCCCAGCGCCAGGTAGTCGCCGGCCATCACGCCGGCCAGGCCGCCGATGCTGACCGGGATCAGCTGCCTGTATTCGGTGGTCTCGCCGTTGAAGGTGTTGCGCGCCCAGACCATGCCGGCGGCGGCGCCGGCGACGCCCGCGGCCCCGGCCACCGATGCGGCGGCGGCGGTCGACAGCATGTTGTAGGTCGCCACCCCGACGATCGCGCCCAAGCCGAACGTGGCGGCCCGCGCCTCGGCTTCCTTCTCGGCCCTGGCAGGGTCCTCGACGCGGGTGTCGGCCCGGGCGGACGTGAAGGCGGGCGCCAGGGCCAGCGACGTCACGAGGCAGGAGGCGGCGAGCAGACGGTATGTCATGGGATTGCCATGGGGGCTGGACTTCCGATCAGCGCATCGGGGTGGCGTACATCAGCCCGCCCCGGGTCCACAAGTCATTCAGGCCGCGATCCAGCCCGACCGGGCTGCCCTTGCCCAGATGGCGGTCGAAGGATTCGCCGTAATTCCCCACCGCCTTGATGGCGCGATAGGCCCAGGCCTCGTCCAGGCCCAACGCCTTGCCCAGCCCGGGTTCGGCGCCCAGCAGGCGGCGGATATCGGGGTCGGTGGCGGTCTTCTTCTCCTCGACATTGGCCCGCGTGACGCCCAGCTCCTCGGCCTGGATCAGTGCCGTCAGCACATAATGCGCGATTGCCGACCAGGGCTCGTCGCCACGCCGGACCAGCGGGCCCAGCGGCTCCTTGCTCACGCGGTCGGGCAGGATCACATGCGCCGCCGGGTCGCGCAGCGCCGAGACCCGCAATGCCGCCAGCTGGCTGGCATCGGTGGTCATGGCATCGCAGCGGCCGGCCTGGTACGCCTCGGTCATCGTGTCCATCGAGTCCAGGATCACCGGCTGGATCTTCAGGTTGTTGCGGCGGGCGAAGTCGCTCAGGTTCAATTCCGTGGTGGACCCCGGCAGCACGCAGACCGTCGCGCCGTTCAGCTCGGCGGCATGCGCGATCTTCGACGCCCTGGGCACCATGAAGCCCTGGCCGTCGTAGAAATTCACCCCCGCGCCCAGCAGCCCCACCGCGGTTTCCCGCGTCATGGTGATGGTGACATTGCGCGCCAGGACGTCGATCTCTCCCGATTGCAGCATCACGAAGCGGGTGGCGTAGGTGGTGGGCACGAACCGCACCTTGGCCGCATCGCCCAGCACCGCCGCGGCCAGCGCGTGGCAGTAGTCGACATCCAGGCCGCGATAGGTGCCCTGCTTGTCGGGGGCCGAGAACCCGGCGACACCGGTGTTCACGCCGCACACCAGCACGTCGCGCGCCTTCACGGTATCGAGCGTCGCCGCCCCGGCGGGCGCGGCCAGCAGCAGGAAGGCAAGAAGCACGCGGATCATGGCGGTTCCCGGTCGATGGATGCGCCATCGTGACGCACCCGGGCGGGTGGAAGCAAACAGGATTTTGAGCATGATCCCGCTGAGCGGAACCGTGGCAGCGGGTGAATCATGCGATCAGACAACCAGCTGGCGCGCGCTGACCGTTTACGGTCAGCCGGAAGGCGCGCTAGCGGCGGCGCGATTTCAACCGCTCGATCGTCGCCCCGATCAGCCGCGTCGGCTCGTCTGTCTCATAGGCGCGCCCGATCGAGCGGATGCCCGCCTGGATCGCGTCATTCACCGGCATGGCTTCCCACTCGCGGATCAGTTCCTTCTGCAGCCGGATGGCGCGCGGGCCGGATTCGACGATCGCGCTCACCCAGGCCTCCATCGCCGCATCCAGCTGCGCGGGCGGGACGATCTTCTCGACCAGGCCCCAGGACATGGCTTCCTTCGCGTCGATGGCCTCGCCCGTGTACAGCAGCACCTTGGTGCGGCCCCAGCCGATCAGCTGCGGCAGCAGCGCGGCTTCCACCACCGACGGCAGGCCCACCTTCACCTCGGGCATGCCGAACATGGCGGTGTCGGCGGCCACGCGCATGTCGCACGCGGCCATCACCTCCAGCCCCGCGCCCAGGCACCAGCCGTTGACGCGCGCGATCACCGGCACCGGCAGGTCGCGCAGCACCTTGCTCATGCGATGGATCAGCGTCAGGAACGCCCGCGCGGTGGCCGGGTTCAGCGCGCCCAGCTCATACAGATTGGCCCCGCCCATGAAGGCGCGCTCGCCCTCTCCGGTCACGATCAGCACGCGCAGGTCCGGATCGTCGGCCAGGCCGGTGACGGCGTCGATGAAGCCCTGGATCTGCTCGGCTCCCAGGCGGTTCATCTTGGCGGCGTTGTCGATCGACACCGTGGCGACGGTGCCATGCGGGCGCCGATCGAGGCGGATGCGCACGGGGGCGGGGGCGGCGGTCATGACGGGTTCTCCGGCCTGGTTGTCGGCTGTGGCCTCGCCTGCCACAGTTTCCGCCGGCAAGCCAGATGGGGAAACGATCATGGGGCAGGGATTGCGGCTGGGCGTGGTCTACGATTTCCGCAACCCGCCGGAATCGGGCCTGCGCACGCCGGACCTGTATGCCGGGATCACCGAACAGGTGGTGTGGCTGGACGGGCTGGGCCTGGACCTGGTGTGGTTCACCGAGCACCATTTCGTCGAGGACGGCTACCTGCCGTCCTGGATTCCCGTCGCGTCCTACATGGCCGCGCGCACCCGGCGGATGCGGTTTTCCTGCGATGTCTGCCTGCTGCCGTTCAACCACCCGATCCGCCTGGCCGAGGACCTGGCCGTGCTGGACAACCTGTCCGGCGGGCGGGTCGAGATCGGCGTCGGCATGGGCTACGCCGCGCATGAGTTCCGCGGCTTCGGCTTTCCCGTCTCTCGCCGGCTGTCCCTGACCGATGAAGGGCTGGAGGTGCTGACCCGCGCCTTCACCGGCGAGCGCTTCAGTTTCACCGGCAAACGATATCAGTTCCAGGACGTGAAGATCACGCCAGGCTATGTCCAGCCCGGCGGCCCGCCGCTGTGGGTCGCCGCATTGTCCGAGGCCGGCGCGCGACGGGCGGCGCGGTTCGGCGCCAACCTGCTGCCGCAAGGCCCTCGTGGGCCGTCGCTGGATACCTGGCGGGCGATCCTGACCGAGAACGGGCAGGATCCGGCGGCCAGGCGGGTCGGGCTGATCAAGTCGTGCCTGGTCACCGACGACCGCGACCGCGACTGGCCCGCGGTGCGCGAGGGGGAGCGGCGGCGCATGGCCGTCTATAACCGGTTCCGCGCCGACAGCGGCGGGCATGGCGGCGTGGCGGGGATCACCGAGGAAGCGCGCATCCCGCAGACCTGGATCGTCGGCACGGTGGACGAGTGCGTCACGCAGATGGCCACGTTCATCCGCGAGTATGGACTGACGGATGTGGTGACATGGGCGGTGCCGCCGGGCATGCGGCCCGAGCAGATGAACGCCAGCCTGGAGAAATTCGCCCGCGACGTGGCCCCGCGGCTGCGGGCGATGTTTCCGGGGTAAGGGGCGCGACGGGGGATGCAGAATGCCCGCCGGACCCGCCCACTCAGCCGAACCGCACCGACACCTGGCCGAACGCCCCGAAATCCGCCACCATGTCATCGCCCGGACGCGCCAGGATCATTCCGGTGCACGTCCCGGTGCTGATCACCTCCCCCGCGCGCAGGCCGATGCCGGTGCGCGACAGCTCGTTCGCCAGCCAGGTCAGCGGCACCGACGGATGGTCCACCAGCGCCTCGCGCGCATTGCCCTGCCGGCGCACCGCGCCGTTGACGCTCAGCGCGATCGGCTGGCCGGGGATGTCGCGATCGCGCCAATCCGCGATGGGCGCGCCCATCACCAGGATCCCCGTCCCCGACCCGTCCGCCAGCACCGCCGCCAGCGGCGGGAACGCATCGTCGCGGACGAAGCGGCATTGCGCGACCTCGATCCCCGGGCAGATCGAGGCGGTCGCCGCCCGTATCTCGGCCTGTGTATACGGCGCGTCCCGCCGCGGCGGCAGGTCGGCGCCCAGCGTGACCATGTATTCACACTCGGCGATCGGATGCTGCAGCGAGGCATGCGCCAGCACCGCCGGCGCGGTGGTCGCGCACGGTTCCAGCACCCGGCCATAGATCGGCGACGAGGTGCGCAGCGCCTGCTGCATCACCGCATTGGTGCCGGCGATCTTCCAGCCCAGGCGGCGCCGGCCCAGCGCATCGGCCACCATCCGCGCGACACGATACGCGCTGTCATGGTCCGCCGGCACCAGTTCCGCTGCCAGCCCGCTGTGCTGGCGTCCGGTGCGACGCAGTTCGGCCAGCAACGCAGCCAGGCGTTCCTCGGTGCTGATGGTCATGCGATGGGCCTCACATCCAGCCGTACGGCGATGCCCTTCAACGCGTCCGACACCGCGGGATAGCGCTGCATCACCAGCGGATCGTGGCCCGGCACGATCAGGTCGGGCGACGCCGCGTGCGCCTTCAGCGTATCGAACGCAACCAGCATCTCTCCGATATGCAGCGCCGTGGTGAAGGGGCGATAGGTCTCCATGTTCTCATAGAAATGCGTGACATCGGACGCCAGCACCACCACGCCGCGCTGCGTCTTCACCTTCACGAACTGCAACCCGTGCGAATGCCCGCCCGTCGGCACGATGCTGATCCCCGGCAGCACGTCGGCGGGGCCGTCGTGATACACCACGCGGCCGTCGAAATTCAGCCGCACCACGCCGCAGACGTCGTCGGGTTCGAAGCTTTTGGCAAGCTGCTTGTATTTCATGTATTTGCCGACGGCGTAATGCATCTCGGGTTCCTGCAGATGGAACCGCGCCTTGGGGAACTTATGGAAATTCCCGACATGGTCATAGTGCATATGCGTCAGGATCACATCCTCGACCTGCGCGGGATCGACACCCAGCAGCGGCAGCGAATCGATCGGGCAACGATCCAGCGTGCGCCCGCGCTTGCCGCCGCTTTCCGCGGTGAAGCCGATATCGATCACCACGGCGCGGTCGGCGTTCTTCGCCACCCATACGAAGTAATCCATCGGCATCGGCCCGTCATGCGGATCGCCGCCGATGAAGTGGGCGCTGCGTGTCGCCGGGCGGGTAGCGTACTTGATGGCGTAGACTTCGTAGGGAGTCATGGTTGTCCTTGGTAAGGATGTTCGTGTTCTTCCGGACCGCGAGCGTCTCGCTCGCTCATGATGATGAGAGAGCGGCACGCTCGCGGTCCGGACGGAGATGAAGTCATCGAATGGTCCGCCGCGGCGGGGCGAAGGCGCGGAACG
>CAYZKM010000064.1:0-14540 GCA_964478525.1 uncultured Bifidobacterium sp. | reverse complement strand
ACCGCGGCGGCGCGGGTCAGCGGATGGGACGGGATCGCGAACTCTCCCGCGCCAGGGCAGGCGGGGGGCGAGGCGGGCGCGGCGGTCGCCAGCGCGGGCAGCGAAGCGGCCAGAAGCAGCAGCGGCAAAAGCCGGGATCGGGGGGTACGCATGTCGCTGGTTCGCTATCAGGCTGCAGGCCGGCCGGCAAGCGTGGCCAGTGTGTGACCAGGCCGATCGCTTGAAAGCCTAGCCCCCTGACGATCACGTCCGTCAACGTGGTGGAATGCGTAGTTGGCTCATGACGAGACAGACGAGCCCGCTGGCCATCGGAATGTAGGTGATGCCCGCTGCCCAGACCTGGTTGGATCGGGTGATCGCCAAATCGCGTAGCAGATCAGACCGGCTGCGATTGAGTCAGCCGCATGAAGCTGACCAGGCACGCCACGCCCGAGAAGGCGACCCCCACGCCGATGGCGATGAAAACGCCCTGTGCTATGTCGTGGTGGGTGAAGGCGAAGACCACTGCCACCACGGCGCCACCAATCGTCTGTCCGGTCAGCCGAGCGGTCCATAACACGCCGCTTGCGGCGCCACTGCGGTTCCGCGGTGCCGCGCTGATGATCGCCCGGTTGTTAGGTGATTGGAAAAATCCGAATCCGATACCGCACACCATCATCCGCCACACCACATCGATGAACGCCGCATGCGGCGGCAGAGCCATCACCAGCAACAGGCCTAGGCACAGCACGGTCAAGCCGCATCCTCCCAACAGCCCGGCCGGGTAGCGGTCCGACAACCGTCCGGCCAGTGGCGCGACGAACACCACCACCGCCGGCCAGGGCGTGATCAGTATGCCAACCTCGATCTGACTGAGCCCGCCGGCAAGCTGGAAGTAGAATGGCAGGGACAATTGCGCGATCGTCTGCGCAGCGTAGGAGCAGATCGACGTCCCCACCGACATCCCGAAGATCGGCAGACGGAACAGGTCCACCGGCAGCATGGGGGCCGGCAGCGTCAACTGCCGACGAATAAACACAACCAGAGCCAGCACGCCCAGCGTCAGCTCGATGCCGACCAGAATCGGCCCGTGGCCGTGCCCGATACCGTCGAAGGCGATTAGCAACAGCCCGAAGGTCAGCGCGTTCAGCACCGCGCTCCATGGATCGAACGCATGGCCCGATTGCGGTGTCGCCGGCAGTGATCGCAGCGCCAGACTCAACGCCAGTAGTCCAAGCGGCAGGTTGAACAGGAACAGCCAGTGCCAGGACGCAATTGCCAGGATCGCCGCCGCCGCGGAGGGACCTGACGCCGAACTGATCGCCACTATCAAAGCGGTCGTCGCGATGCCTCGTCCGAGCTCGGCGCGCGGAAAGACAAAGCGCACCAAAGCGGTGTTTACGCTCATGATTCCCGCTGCGCCGATCCCCTGCGCGACGCGGGTGACGACCAACATCGACAGTGTGTCCGCCAAGCCGCAGGCGACCGAGGCCACGGTGAAGATGCCCAGTCCCCAAAGATATACGTGGCGATACCCATACGTGTCGCCCAGCGATGCCAGCGGCAGCAGGCTGACCGTAACGGCAAGCTGATAGGCGTTCACCACCCAGATCGATGCGGACGGCGATGCATGCAGCTCCTGCCCTATCGTCGGCAGGGCGATGTTGGCGATCGCGGTGCTCAGAACCGAAATGCAGATCGCAATGGACATCGTCAGGATGGCACGCCGGCGCGCCGATGGCGGCAGCCCGTCAGTCTCGCTCATTCATTCGTCCGTCATGCCGCGCGGGTACGTCATACGAGGCAACTTGACCGACCGCCGGTTCCCCAACAAGGTGCGCCGCACAATGAGCACCCATGTCATAGAATACGAGGATGTGGTCCGTCCGGAGTGGATCGACTCCAACGGTCACCTCAACCTGGCCTACTACGTCGTGGTCTTCGACCTGGCGACAGACGCGCTGTATGATGCACTGGACATCGGCAACGCCTATCGGGAT
The DNA here is from genome assembly GCA_964478525.1 of uncultured Bifidobacterium sp. Classification (GTDB taxonomy): domain Bacteria; phylum Pseudomonadota; class Alphaproteobacteria; order Acetobacterales; family Acetobacteraceae; genus Rhodopila. The sequence goes on along the minus strand of CAYZKM010000064.1, from coordinate 12,561 downwards.
GTGTCGGGCAACTCCTGTTTCACCGCCGAGACTCATACCGTCTACGAGCGAGAGGTCCATGAGGGCGACAAGCTGCTGGTCCGCACCTGGCTGCTTGGTGCCGATGCCAAGCGCGTCCACTATTTCCACGAGATGTTCCACGCCGAAAGTGGCGAACGCTCGGCGGTGCAGGAATTGATGGCGCTCCACATCGACATGCGCGTGCGTCGCGTCGCGCCGTTCCCGCCGGAGAAGCAGGTGTCGCTGGAAGCGGCGGTCCAGCGCTATAGGCCAGCCACGCTACCGAAGGGTGCTGGGCGAAAAATCGGGATGCAGACGAAGTAGGGAGGCGTTTCCACCTCCCTCCGGTCGTCAGGCCGGCACGAACACGCCCGCTTCCTTCAGTTCTGGCAGCGACGTGATGATGTCGGGTTCGGCCGCGAAGTGCGGGTCATTCTGCAGCACCGGTCGCACCTTGTCGGCGAACAGGCGCATGTTCATCTCGGCCTCGTGGTGCGGCAGGCCGCCATAGCCGAACTCGCAGACCAGATGATCGAGCCCGGTCAAGGTGCGCAGCTTCGCCACCTGCTCGATGCAGTCGCTGGGATTGCCGACGATCTGGATGCGGACATAGGTGTCCGTCATGCGGTTGCGGTAGCTCATGTCATTCATCTTGGCATACGTGCGGCCGATACGGCTGTAGGCCTCGTACCCCTTCACTGATGACAGCCCGCCATCCGAGAACTTGTAGTGGTTGTCGACGGAGTCCCATTTCCTGCCGAGCCAGGTGATGGCGCGTTCCTGAGCCTCGTCGCGGGATTCGGCGCACGAGATGTTGGTCAGAATGATCGGCGGGCGCGGCTGATGGCCGGCCTCACGGGCATGGGCGTGGAAGTCGTAGACCTCGTGCGCTGCCTTTTCCCACTCGTTGTGCATCACGATCAGCAGTCCGAGTCCGGCGCTGGCGATAAGCTTGGCGGATTCGGGGCTGTTGGCCGATCCGTAGAAGCGGCGTTCCGGATGGGAGATAGGGGCTGGGCGGATCGAGGTGCGGGGAATCTTGAAGAACTGCCCGTTGTACTCGAAGCTTTCCTGCGACAGGGCGCGCTGGACGACTTCCAGCCCTTCTTTGAAGCGCGGCCGGGCCTCGTCCATTGGAATGCGGAACCCGTCATATTCGATGCGTGCAGCGCCACGACCAAATCCGAACAGGCACCGCCCTCCGCTGATCGCATCCAACAGCGCGATCTGCTCGGCGATCCGGATTGGATCGTGCCACGGGATGACGATGACCGCGGTGCCGAGTTGGATACGGGATGTGCGCCCGGCATAATAGGATAGCAACTGCAAGGGCGACGGCGACATGGCGTAGCCGGTGAAGTGGTGTTCCAGTGCGAATAGGGAGTCGAACCCGAGCGGTTCGGCGAGGTCGCCGAGTTGCATGTGTTCGTTGAGCACGGCGACGTCGGGGCGTCCAGCCTGACTCAGCATATTCAGCGCGATTCCGACCTTCATGGTGCATCTCCCTCGGCGCGATTGGCAACAGGTTCAAAATGCTACTGGTTGGTAGCCCGAGCGTCAAATTTTGGGCGGCCGTCACCTTGGTCGAGGTGGGTTGAGCATGGAGTACATTTGCGGAACACGCGAGATCGTTGGATTTGGGCTGTCCGGCGAGGGACTGTAGGTAACAACGGTCGGGACCGGCCGGCGCCCGCTTCGGATTTCGTAAGGTTTGACCCGATGCCCAGACAGAAGCGCGCCAGCATGGCTGCCTACAGGAACGATGTCGGGTCCACGTCCACGTCGACCCGTCCTCCCCGTGGAACCGGCACCTTCGCCAGCCATGCTCGCAGCAGAGGCTGCACTGCGATGTCACGCCTGGCCTTCAGTAGCAGCCGTCGCCGGTGTCGCCCCCGCAGAATCGCCAGCGGCGCGGGGGCGGGTCCCAGTACGATCACGCCTTCGGCGTGCGGTGCGGCCAGGGCCAGGTCTCGGGCCAGGCCGTCCGCGGCCAGGGCCGTATCCGCGCTGACAATCAGGGCCACCAACCGTCCATAGGGCGGCCAATGACCAGGCCGCCGAGCCGCCGCCTCACTGGCCCGGAAGGCATCCAGGTCGCCTTCGACCAGGGCCTGCATCACCGGGTGCTCGGGGCTGAAGGTCTGCAGCATCACGCGGCCGGGCGCCTCGGCCCGCCCTGCCCGACCGGCGACCTGATGCAGCAACTGCACCGTCCGCTCCGAGGCACGCAGATCCCCACCGGCCAGGCCCAAATCAGCATCCACCACGCCCACCAGTGTCAGATGCGGGAAATGCCAGCCCTTTGCCACGATCTGGGTGCCGATGATCAGGTCTACCTCGCGCGCCTCGATCGCCCGCGCCGCCTCGGTAGCGGCATGAGGCCCAGGCATCGTGTCGCTCGCCATCACCAGAATGCGGGCATCAGGGAACAGCGCAGTGGCTTCCTCGGTGATGCGTTCCACCCCCGGTCCGATGGGCGTCAGGCTGTGAGCGGCGCCACAGGCGGGGCATTCCTCGGGAATCGGCACGGTGTGCCCGCAATGGTGACATTGCAGCTCCCGCTTGGCCCGGTGCTCCACCAGCCAAGCGGTGCAGTTTGGGCACTGCATCCGGTGCCCGCAATGGCGGCACAGCGTCAGTGGCGCATAGCCCCGCCGGTTCAGGAACAGCATCGCCTGCTCCTGCTGCGCCAACGTCCCGCGGATAGCCGCGATCAGCGGCGGGGCCAGGAATTTGCCACGCTCGGGTGGGGTGTCGCGCAGGTCGATGGTTTCTACCCGCGGCATGGAAGCGCCGCCATGCCGGTTGGGCAGATGCAGCCGTTGGTACCGGCCGGCCTCCACGTTCGCCATAGTCTCCAGGCTGGGGGTCGCGGATACAAGGATCGCCGGCGCGGCGGACAGGCGGGCGCGCACCACGGCCATGTCGCGGGCGTGATAGACGACGCCGTCCTCCTGCTTGAAGGCGGTCTCGTGTTCCTCATCCACCACGATCAGGCCCAGGTCGGGGAAGGGCAGGAACAGGGCGGATCGTGCTCCCACCACTACCGGGGCGGCACCCTCCGCCACTGCGCGCCAGGTGATGCGCCGGATCCGAGATGTGAGATCCGAATGCCAGATCGCCGGCGCGACGCCGAAGCGGCGCTGAAATCGATCCAGCCATTGCGACGACAAAGCGATTTCGGGCAGCAGGATCAGCGCCTGGCGCCCCTGCAGTAGGCATTCCACGACCGCTTCTAGATAGACTTCGGTCTTACCCGAGCCAGTGACACCGTCCAGCAGGGTTACGGAAAACACCCGGGACGCGACCGCCTGGCGCAGTGATTCGGCGATCGATTGCTGGGCATCCGACAGCACCGGGCCGGGATGATCCGGTGCGGGCGACGCGAAGGGTGGGTCGGCGGGCAACAACTCGGGCGTAAGGAGCCCGGCATCCGCCATTCCGCGGATTACCGACATACCGACGTCCGCGATCCGGCTGAGTTCGGCGGTGGACCGGGGTTCGGCAATGGTCAGAATGTTTAGCACGCGCTGGCGAGCGGCAGTGACACGGACACCATCAGGCAAGGGTGTGGCTCGACGCCAGCCCTGGGCGGGGCCGGTCGGCTGGCGCACCACGCGCAATGCCATCGCCATCACCTCTCCCGGTGCCGAGAGGGTATAGCCCGCGATCCAATCGACGAAGCGGCGTAGCGTCGAGCCCATGGGCGGCGTGTCGACGATGCCGATCAGTGGTTTCAGCTTACGGTCCGGCACGCCGAGATCGGGCGGCGAATCCCAGACCACTCCGATCTCCTCCCGCCGGTTCAGCGGTACCAGCACCACATCGCCGGGGCGCGGGTCGAGGTCGGTCGGCACACTGTAATCGAATGGGCCAGGGAACGGGTAGGGCAGCATCACGGACACGCGACGGCCAGCCGATATTGTCCGCGTTTGGTTGCTGCCCAACATCCTGTATGATCCGAGAAGTCCCGCCTTGACCCAAGGCGTAGCCGGAAAACGGAGCGATGGCATGAAGTTCTTTGTCGATACGGCCGATACGGCGGAGATCAGGTCGCTCGCCGCCAGCGGATTACTGGATGGCGTGACCACCAATCCGTCGCTTATCGCCAAAAGTGGTAAAAAATTCGTCGATGTGATCGCCGAGATTTGTGACATCGTCGAAGGCCCTGTCAGCGCCGAGGTGGCCGCCGTCGACTATGACGGCATGGTCCGGGAGGCAGAGGTCCTTCGCAAGATTGCCAAGAACGTCGCGATCAAGGTGCCGCTGACGCCGGATGGCCTGCGCACCTGCCGGCGTCTAAGCGACCAGGGCACCATGGTGAACGTGACTCTGTGCTTCTCTCCGGCCCAAGCGCTGCTAGCCGCGAAGGCCGGCGCCACCTTCATCAGTCCATTCGTCGGGCGACTGGACGATATCGGCCAGGACGGCATGGGCCTGATCGCTGAGATCATGGAGATCTACAGCAACTATCCATTCAAGACCGAGGTGTTGGTCGCCTCGATCCGCCACACCATGCACGTGGTGGAGGCGGCCAAGTTGGGCGCCCATGTGGCGACGATTCCGCCGGCGACCTTGCGTGCGCTGTTCGGCCATCCGCTGACCGACAAGGGCTTGGCCGCGTTCCTGGCCGATTGGGCCAAGACAGGCCAGACGATCGCCTGATCCGGCCGTCGCCATGCCCCGCCCCGACCCGCATGACGATCCGGTCGATCCCGCAAGCGTGGCGGCGTTCCTTCGCGCGAACCCATCCTGGCTGGCCGAGAATCCGGCACTGTACCGCACGCTGACCCCACCTGTCCGAGTGTATGGCGAGCCCTTCGCCGACCATATGGTGGCAATGATCCGAGCGCAGCGCGCCCATGCGGTCGCCATGACTGAACGGGCCGACGACGTGCTGGCCGCCGGTCGCGCCGCGGCGGGCCTGGTCGGGCGAGTGCAGGAAGCGGTTCTGGCCCTGCTGCGCTCTTCTGATCCCGTCGACTGTGTCAGCGGGGACATGCCGGGCGTCTTGGGCATCGACGCCATGCACCTGTGTGTCGAGGCGCTGCAACCTGGTACCCGCCCCTTGCCCGAGGGCACTGTCGCCCGTTTGCTGAATGGGCGGCAGGTGCTGTACCGGGCCCACGCTACCGACCTGCGTCGCCTGCACGCCGAGGCCGCGGGGTTAGCCGACCATGACGCGCTGGTCCTGGTGCCTGGCGAAGGCCCGCCTGCGTTGTTGGCCCTGCTGGGGCGCGACACGCGAGCGCTGGAACCGCTGCAGGGGGGCGGCGCGCTGGCGTTTCTCGGCCGGGCGGTCGCAGCTGCTCTAGGTCGCTGATGACCGGGTTCGAAGCGCGCGAAGCGTTCCTGGTATGGCTTGGGCAGGAGCGGCGGGCTTCGCCGTTGACGGTCGAAGCCTATGGCATCGACTTGGCCGGCTTCCTGGGATTCTTGACCAATCATCTGGGTGCCGAACCCGACCTGCCCGCCTTGATCGCGGTCCGGCAAGCCGATATCCGCGCCTGGCTGGCCGCCATGGCCAACGACGGCGCCGTCAATGCCACCCGGGCCCGCCATCTCTCAACCGTCCGCAGCTTTTATCGCTACCTGGCTCGGCGCCACGGGATGGACAATCCGGCGATCAAACTGGTGTCGACCCCGCGGGCGACGCGGCCGATCCCCCGCGCCCTGGCCCCGGTCGCGGCCCGGGCCGTCGCCGAGAATATCGGAGCGGCGTCAGACTCAGCATCCATACAGGCGCGTGACACCGCGTTCTTCACCCTGCTGTACGGTTGCGGGCTGCGCATCGCCGAGGCTCTGACCCTGAACGTGCGCGACGCGCCGTTGCCGGATTCGGACGGGATGCTGCGGATCCTGGGCAAGGGGTCGAAGGAACGGATCGTCCCGGTTCTACCCGCAGTGCGTGAGGCGATGGCGTGTTGGCTGCACGTGCATCCGGACCGGCAACCGGACTCGCCGTTGTTCCTGGGCGCGCGCGGCAAGCGGCTGGACCCGGCGGTGGCGCAGCGGACGTTACGAGCCTATCGCCTGCTGAACGGCCTGCCCGAGCACGCGACCCCGCATGCGTTGCGCCATTCCTTTGCCACGCATCTGCTGGCCGGTGGGGCCGACCTGCGCTCGATCCAGGATCTGCTTGGCCATGCGAGCCTGTCGACGACACAGCGCTACACCAAAGTCGATGAGACTTCCCTGATGGATATATGGCGGAAGGCCCACCCGCGAGCGTGACGGGGATCAGACGTCATGCCGTCATGCGCACCCCCAGGCCGCGGGCCATTGCCTCCACATCCTCGGCTGCGGCGCAGCCGGGATGCCGGGTCAGCAACGGGGTTTGGCGCCGAATCGTGTCCCGCACCTTGTCGTCCCGCCTCACGATGCCGGCCAGATTCGGCACGGTGCCCAGGAAGGTGGCGCAAGCACGGCGCAGCGTGACGAAGGTACGTTCCCCGGCCGCGCGGTTGGCGGCCAGGTTCACAACGATGCGTGCATCCCCATCTGGCCTGTCGGTTCTGTGCAGCTTCAGCACGGCATAGGCGTCGGTCAAGCTTGTCGGTTCGTCAGTGGCCATGACCAGGACCGTGTCGGCGCAGGCGGTCATCCGGCGGACCGAGCGTTCCACCCCCGCGCCCAGATCCAGCAGCACCACATCATAGCCCGACGCCTCGGCGCGCAAGGCCGTCAGCGCTTGTTCCAGCGCCTGCGGATCCAGTTCCGCCAGGGCGCCCGAACCGGATCGGCCGGCCAGGACGTCGAACCCGCCGTCCGGATGATGGGCGACCGCGTCGGGCAAGGTCATCCGTCGGGACAGAACGGCACCCAGGTCGTGGGTGGGGATCATGCCTAGCTGTACGTCGACATTGGCTAGGCCGAGGTCGCCGTCGAACAGTAGGACCCGATTGCCCTGCTGCGCCAGGGCATGGGCCAGTGTGATGGCCAGCCAGGTTTTGCCGACACCCCCTTTGCCGGAGGCGATGGCGATCAGGCGGGTTCTAGGCGGCATTGCATTCATAGCGGGAGGTTCCGGTCTGCATGAGGCGGTAGGCAAGCCAGCCGGGAGTCAACGGCACCAGCCCGTCGGCGGCGCCCGGGCCGATCCCTGCCTCGGCCAGCGGCAAGCGGGATGCGGCGGCCGCGGCAAGGATGCCCCCCAGCCGGCGGGACAGGTCGAGCCTTGTGGCGATCAGCCGTGCTGCGCCCGACTCGGCGTAGGCCAGGGCCAGATCGACGGCTTCATGCGGATCGAGTCCGGCGGGCAGCACCAGGATGATGATCGCGCCGGCAGCGATGGCCAGCGCGCGCAACGCCTCGATATCTGCCGAGTTGAACGGATCGGACCCAGGAGCGTCGATCAGGGTGATGGCTCCGTCGGGGCGGCGCGCCATCGCGCGGGCAAGGGTAACGGGATGGCTGGCGACGACCAGATTTATCCGCAGCAACCGGGTGAAGGCGGCCAGTTGCTCAGTGGCTCCGGCGCGTTGCCCATCGGCGGTGATCACCATGGGCGCCGTACCCCCGACCACCAGTCGGGTGGCGAGCCGGACCGTGGTCAAGGTCTTGCCGCTGCCGGGCGGGCCGACCAGCAGCAGGGGCGGTGCGGAACCGGACAAGGGAAGCGGGCTGAAGGACATGGCATCGGCCAGGGCCGTGTCCAGAACGCCGGTGTTCAGGGCACCATGCAACGCCTCGGGCACTGCATGAAAGCGCAGGGCGGCTAGGCGCGCAGGGTCAGGCGGGGTAGGGGCCACGGGTTCATCGGGCTCCAGCGCGGCGGTGATCTCCACCCCATCGGCGACCCGACGGGAGCCCAGGATCAACGCCTCATCACCGAACCCGGCGCGGACCTGCGCCATCGCCTGCGCGGTCGTGGGAGCACGGAACAGCTTCAGCCGCATCGGATCGTCCCGACGCTCATATCGTGCCAACCGTGCGGATGCGGACCTTGGGGAAGATTTCGGCCTGCGCCAGCACAGCGGTGCTGGGCCGGATGCGCTCGACGACGGCGCGGACATGGAAGCGGATGCCCCCGCTGGTCAGCAGCACCGGAGCTTCTCCGCCGGCGGACGCGGTTTCGAACACATTGCGTAGCCGGACCATGAATTCCTGCAGCCGCGTCGGGGCGATGCCGAGTTGGCGGTCCTCCGGCGGGCCGACTAGAGATTCGGCGAACACGGTTTCCCATTCTGGCGACAGAGTCACTAGCGGGAGATACCCACCGGGACTGAGATGGGCGTCGCTGATCTGGCGTGCGAGCCGGCTGCGGACATGGGCGACGATCGCGGGGATGGCGCGGCTCGACCCGCCGCAAGCTTCCTGAATACCCTCCAGGATCGTGGCGAGGTCACGCACCGACACCCGTTCGGCCAGCAGGTATTGCAGCACCCGCTGTACCCCGCCAACAGTAAACTGCGAGGGGATCAAGTCAGCCACCAGCTTCTGCTGCTCCCGTGGCAGTTCGTCCAGCAGTTTCTGGGTCTCGGCATATGACAGAAGCTCAGCCACGTTCTCGCGCACCAATTCGGTCAGATGAGTGGTCAGCACGCTGGGCGGGTCGACGACCGTGCAGCCCAGGAACATCGCCTGCTCCTTGTCGGCGGGATCGATCCACAGCGCAGGCAGGCCGAAAGCGGGTTCGCGAGTCTGCTCCCCGGGTACGGCGGGCAGCCCGCCCTTGGGGTCCATCGCCAACAGCATCGCCGGGCGCAACTCGCCCGAGCCGGCCTCGATCTCCTTTACCCGGATGACGTAGGCATCGGCTTCCAGGTGCATGTTGTCCTGGATCCGGACGGGCGGCAGGATGAAGCCCATGTCGGCGGCGATCGAACGGCGCAGGCCCTTGATCTGGTCGGTCAGACGCGGTGCATCCCCACCTGCCAGTCCAAGCAGCCCATATCCAAGCTCCAGCCGGATCAGGTCCATCCGCAGCGAGTCGGCGATGGGCTGCTCAGCGGCGACGACCGGGGCCGGCCGGTCCTCGTCGGCCAGGTGCGGGCTTTTGAAGCGGATCCAAGCTCCGCCCGCGGCCAAGCCCGCCAAGCCGAGGAACGGCAGCGTCGGCAGCCCGGGCATCAGAGCTAGCACCGCGGCGGCACCGGCGGCCATCGCCAATGGCTTCGGTGTGCCACCCAATTGCCGAATTAGCGCGGCGTCGGCCGATCCCTCGGTCCCGCCCTTGGTCACCACGATTCCCGCGGCCGTGGAGACCAGCAGAGCCGGAATCTGGGAGACTAGGCCATCACCCGCTGTCAAAGTGGTGAAGGCTGCGGCGGCGTCGGCGAAGGGCATCCGATGGCGTAGGATGCCGATGGCCAGGCCGCCTACGATGTTGATTGCGGTGATGATCAGGGCAGCGATGGCATCCCCGCGCACGAACTTCGCCGCACCGTCCATGGCACCGTAGAAGCCGCTTTCAGCTTCCAGGTCGCGCCGGCGCTGACGGGCCGCCTTCTCATCGATCAGGCCAGCAGACAGATCGGCATCGATGGCCATCTGCTTGCCGGGCATGGCATCCAGGCTGAACCGGGCAGCGACTTCCGCGATACGGCCCGAGCCCTTGGTGATGACCATGAAGTTCACGACCATCAGGATTGAGAACACAATCAGGCCGATGATCACGTCCCCGCCCATCAGGAAACCGCCAAACGCCGCGACTACGTGGCCGGCTGCGGTCGGACCCTCGTTGCCGTGCGACAGGATCAGCCGCGTGGTCGCCACATTCAGCGATAGGCGCAGCAGAGTGGTCAACAGAAGCAGAGTTGGAAAGCTGGTGAAATCGAGGGGCTTCGTCAAGAACATGGCGACCATCAGCATCAGGACCGACGCCGTAATCGACAGCGCCAGCCCTGCATCCAGCAGCACCGTCGGCAGCGGCAGGATCAGCACCGACAGCAGCGCGATCACCCCCAGCGCCAAGCCGACATCACTGCCGGGGGTGAAGCGCCGGACCTGCGTGGTCAAGGCCGGCAGTTGGGTGGCGATATCCAGCGGGCCGGCCATATGGCGTCACGCCGCCATGCCGGCTGCGGGGGGCGGAACGGCCTCCCCCTGCGCGGCATAGTCGCGCAGCTTATTCCGCAGCGCTCGGATCGAGATGCCCAAGATCGTCGCCGCATGGGTGCGGTTGCCCAGCGTGTGGCCCAGCGTTCCCAGAATCAACTCGCGCTCCACGTCCTCCATCCGTCGGCCCACCAGCCCAGCGACCCCACCTGGTACCGCACGGGGTTCACCGCAGTCGCCCACGGCCCGTTCGCGGGCGGCGGGTTCGTCGGCGGCAGGTTCAATCATCTCCAGCCCGATCTCAGAACCATCGGCCAGGATCACGGCGCGGTGGATGGCGTTCTCCAGTTCGCGCACATTGCCATGCCACGCGCGGGTCAGGAGGCGGCGCAGCGCGGCCTGTGCGAGCGGACGGAATGGTAGGCCGTTTACCTCGGCGTATTTGCGGGCGAAATGATCGGCCAGGGCGGTGATGTCGCCGGGCCGGTCGCGCAACCCGGGAATGCGCAGGGCGACGACGTTCAGCCGGAAATACAGATCCTCGCGGAAGGTGCCGCGCGCCACTTCGGATCGCAGGTCGCGGTTGGTCGCGGCCAGGATGCGGACATCGATCTTGACCGGAGACACCCCGCCCAGCCGGTCGATCTCCCGTTCCTGCACCGCGCGCAGTAGCTTGGCCTGGAGGCGGATGTCCATCTCGCCGATTTCGTCCAGCAGCAGAGTGCCGCCATCGGCCGTCTCGAACCGCCCGATGCGACGCGCCAGCGCGCCCGAGAACGCGCCCTTCTCATGCCCGAACAGCTCCGATTCCAGAAGGTTCTCGGGGATCGCGGCGCAGTTCACAGCGATGAACGGTCCGCCCGCCCGCCGCGACCGGCGATGGATATGCCTGGCCAGCACCTCCTTGCCGGTGCCGGATTCGCCGCAGATCAGGATCGACGCCTCGGACCGGGCGACTTGCTCAGCTCGGCGGACGGTCTCGATCATCGCAGGGTCGCGGGAAACCAGAGTATGAGCCTCCCCGGCCGCGGCCTGAAGGATGGCGGCAATCAGATCGGCGTCGGGCGGCAACGGCAGGAACTCCCGCGCGCCGGCACGGATGGCGGCCACCGCCGCATCGGGATCGTCCCCGGTGCCGCAAGCAACCACGGGGATGGCGATGCGTTCTCTGGCCAGGGCACGGATCAGCGTGCTGATGTCGTGGGCGACGTCGCACAGCACCAGATCGATGCCGGCATCGACGCGCAGGCGGGACAAGGCGCAGCCAGGATCATCGGCGTGGTCCAGGCGAGCGCCACGGTCTTTAGCGATTCGGGCGGCCTGGCCGAGGTCGCCGCCCAGTGAACCGACGATCAGGACCTTCACGACGACGCCCGATCGGCCTTGACGATTTCCGTCATCGTCACGCCCAGCCGGTTGTCGTCGACCATCACCACTTCGCCACGCGCGACCAGGCGGTTGTTGACGTAGATGTCTATAGCCTCACCCAGCTTGCGGTCCAACTCGACGACCGCACCGCGGCCGAGCTTCAACAGTTGGCTGACCTGCATGGTTGTCTTTCCCAGCACCGCGCTGACGGTGACCGGAATGTCGTACACTGCCTCTAGTTCGCGGGATGATCGGGGACCGGTGGCATCGCCAGATTCCGTCAGTTCGGTCAGTTCCATGTCATTGGACATCGATGCGCTCCAGCTGGTCGATCTCGATCGCCGGCCATCCGGTGCTGGTCAGGATCTCGGCGATTTCGTTCCACAGGGCTCGCGAATCCCGCCCGGCCGACCCATTGTACCAGGTGATCCGGATGTCGCCCGGGGCCATCGCGTCGTCGGGCAGGATGGTGACTTTACCGGCCAGAGCCGGTTCCAGCAGTTCGATCTCGGCCATGACAGCGCCGGCCAGAGCCGACGCGATGCGAATGGCCGGTCGCGGGTCCTGGCGCAGCGCGGGCAGGGTCAGGTTCAGGACGGCGACGGTTTCTGCCTGGCCGAATCGGGCACACAGGGTCGGGAACAACAATGCCAGACCGTCGAACAATAGCCGGGTCATGGTCTGCGCCGCGTCGTCAGCCAAGCGAGAGGCATGGTCGGCGGCGTCGCGCAACATCGAGGCTATGGTGTCCAGCGCGGCGCGAGCGGTGGCCGTGGTGGCGCTCTCGATCGCCGCGGCGCCGGATTGTTCGCCGGCACGCCAGGCTTCCTGCCGGCAGGCTTCCATCTCGGCGATGGTGAAGGTCGGCTCGATGATCTCCGGCTCGGGCACAGGTTCGACAGGCGGCGGCTGGTCGAAATCCTCTGCGAACAAAATCGACGGGCGCGATGCGGAGGCAGTGTCCAGGACGGTCACTGACATAGGATTGGTGCTCCGGCCGCTGTTGGACGTATGGACATCAGAAGACGAGCTCCTCATCCTTGCCAGTGCTGATTTCGATTTGGCCCTGCGCGGCCAATTCCTTCGCCAGCAGCACGATTCCGCCCTGCGCCTCGTCGACCTCGCGCAGCTTCACGGGCCCTAGGTCCTGTGGACACTAGCGCTTCCGGCGCGGCCTGAAGATGTGATTCAAGG
>CAYZKM010000063.1:0-14825 GCA_964478525.1 uncultured Bifidobacterium sp. | reverse complement strand
CCTGGCATTCGATCCGCGAACGCACGCTCAAGCCGGTCCAGACCGGCCCGTCGGCGGTGATCGTCGCGATCGACATGACGCTCGCGGGCCGCGAACAGGCGGTCTTCCTGGTCACTCGGCGCGAGGGTCGTTGGGGCATCGAGGGGCGATCGATCATCGAGGCCGGCGACGGGCATTCATGACCCGTGGCCGCTGGCCCGGGGCTCAACCCACAGGACGTTCAACAAAGGAGACATCGCATGGGACCCAATCTGGTCGACTACCTGCTGTACGAGAAGGAGGATAACGGCATCCTCTGGATCAAGTTCAATCGCCCCGAGCGGATGAACGCGCTGATCGGCACCGCCCAGGAGAATGGCACGGTCGCCAAGGTCGGCGAATACATGCGGGCCGGCGATGACGATCCCGATGTGCGGGTCATCGTGCTGACCGGTGTCGGCCGCGGCTTCTGTTCCGGCGCCAATCTGGGGTCCCGCGCGTCCGAGGACATCACCGGCCCCGACTTTCCCGGCAATCGCGGCACCCACGAAGGGCCCGACGCCGCGCGCCAGCATTTCTATCACGGCTTCACGCAGCTGCATCGCGACATCTCGCTGATCCGCAAGCCCACGATCGCGATGATCAACGGCGCGGCCGTCGGGTCCGGCATGGACATGGCACTGCATTGCGACATCCGCATCGGCTGCGAGCGGACCCGTTTCATTGCCTATCATAATGCCGGCCAGATCATCGAGAATGGCGGGTCCTACTACCTGCCCAAGATGGTCGGCCTGGGTCGCGCGCTGGAGTTTGCCTATACCGGTGAACTGAACGCCGACCGCGCCTATGCCTGGGGCATCCTGAACCACCTGGTGCCGTCGGAGGACCTGGAGAAGACCACGCGCGAACTGTGCGAGCGGATGATGGGCATCCCGCCGCTGGTGCAATGGATCTCGAAGCGCGTGATGCGCGCCGCGCTGGACAGCACGCTGGAGACCACCATGGTGCTGACCTCGAATGCCGGCGGCATCCTGCAGGGGTCCGAGGATGCCAAGGAGGCCCGCAAGGCCTTCGTCGAGAAGCGCAAGGGCAAGTTCCGCGGCGTCTGATCCCCCGGCGTCTGATCCCAGGCGCGACGGTCCCGCCTCCGGGCAGGATGACGCGGTTGCGCGCCGGCGGCCCTGGGGATAGGTCAGGACATGCAGTCCCGTGTCCTGACCAACTCGGATCTGGTGCCGCCGGCATGGCACGCCGCCGCGGCCGCCGGGGTGGTCTGTGCCTTCAATCCCGCGATCATCGACCATGGGCCGCACCTGCTCATGGCCTATCGTGTGGTGCTGGCCGATGGCGTCCGGCGGATCGCCATGTGCCGGCTGGACCATGCCTGGACCGTGATTCCCGCCAGCGTGCGGCCGACCTCGGACCTGCTGACATTCCAGACCGAGACCGGCGAACCGGCGACGCTGGACGGATGGCTGTCCGACCCGCGGCTGGCGTGGCTGTCCGGACGGCTGTTCATGCATTTCAACACGGGGTCCAACCCGCGTCCGAACCGGATGTACCTGGTCGAGATCGATCCCGCGACGCTGTCCCCCGCCGGGCCGGCGCGGATCGTCCTGCGCGACGGCGAACGGCGAGCAGTCGAGAAGAACTGGCTGTTCTTCCAGAGCGGCGACGACGTCTATACGGTCTACCAGATGGGGCCGGTGTCGATCCTGAAGGTCGACCTGTCGCACCCCCACCGCGTGATGTGCACCCAGGCGTTCCGCCACGAATGGGATGTGGAGGCGTATGTCGGCACATACGGTGAATTGCGCGGCGGGGCCAGCCCGGTCCTGCGCGACGGCCGGCTGCACCTGGTCGCCCATTCGCTGTTCGCCGCTCGGCCCGACGCGGGATTGCAGCAGCAGCTGGTCTATGTCGGCAGCCATCTGGTGCTGTCGGGCAGTCCGCCCTTCCAGCCGATTGCCTATACGCCGCGCCCGAGCCTGATGCTGACCGCGGACGAACAGGCGCTGGCGCATCTGCCGCGGCTGGACCCGCGCTGCCTGGAGGCGGCCTATCCCGCGGGCGCGGTGGCCGATGCGGACGGCATCGTCGTGTCCTATGGCGTCAACGAGCGCTACGCGGCCCTGCGGCGCATGCCGTGGGCGCAGATCGACCAGGCGCTGGTGCCGGCCATCCGCCGGTCGCGGGCGCAACCATTGGCGAAAAGCTGGTGGGGCGAGTCCGAGGACCCGGCCCATGGCAAGGTCCGGCTGCGGGCGTTCTGGTGGAATCAGGGTCGCCGTCCGCCGCGCTCCCCGCCAGGCGAGCAGCTGCTGGGGCGATTTGTGGATGGGAATTTCGGGGACATGGCGGCGCCGCATATCCTGGGCCGCCTGACCGGGATGCTGCCCGACAATCATACCGACAGCCCGCGCCTGCTGACCATCGGGTCGATCATCCAGGCCGCGCGCGATGGCGACGTGATCTGGGGGGCGGGCATGAATGGCGCGCGGGGCGTGTTCCGCCATGCGCCGCGACGGCTGCATGCCTATGCCACGCGCGGGCCTATCTCGTATGACTTTCTGCGCCGCGGCGGCTTCGATGTCAGCCGGGTGACGGCGATGTTCGATCCTGTCAGCCTGGTGCCGCATCTGTTCGCCGACGAGCTTGCCACGATGCGGGCCTCGGTGACCGGTCCGCCCGGCGATTTCATCCTGGTGCCGCATTACCGCGACGACCAGGAGATGCGGCGGCGGTATCCGGAATATCAGGACCGTATCGTCTCGGCCGATACGCCGTTCCTGGAGATGGCGCGGATCATGCTGCGCAGCAGCCTGGTGATCTCAAGCTCGCTGCACGGGCTGATCCTGGCCGAGGCGCTGGGCGTACCCGCGGTCTGGCATCGCCCGCTGATGGGCGAGGATGAGCTGAAATTCACCGACTACTACCTGGGAACGAACCGCCATCGCATCGTCCGCGTGGAGACGGTGCGGGACGCCTTCAAGGCATCGGTCATGCCGCTGCCGGTGTTCGATCATGAAGCCATGGTCGCGACCTTTCCCCCGCGCGCGGAGCTGGAGGCATTGGGCATCCTGACCCATCCGAAGCCGCTGGCGCGCGGGCGGACGATCACCTTCGCGACCGTCCCGCCCGATCCGGTGATGCTGCGCCACGGCTGGTCGGACCCCGAGGGCCACGGCATCTGGACCGACGGCATCAGGGCGGCGTTCGATGTGTTCGTCGGCGACGCCGCCGACCGGGTGGTGGCCGAGATGGGGGTGATGGCGTATGTGCCGTCCCCCGATCATCCGCAGCAGGTGGTCCTGTCGACGACGGCGGGGGAAATCGCGTCCTTCCGGATCGACGATGGCCGGCCGAGCGTGTTCCGCTTTGCCATCCAGCCGGCGATGCTGGACGACGGCGTCCTGCACCTGACGCTGGACATCCCGGGCGCCGTTGCCCCGGCCAGCGTCGGGGCCGGTGGCGACCGCCGGCGCCTCGGGATCGCGCTGACATCGTTCCGGCTGCAACCGATCGACCTCGTGGCAACCGCCGACCCGGCGCTGCGTCTGCTGGCGAACGACGCGCCGATCGCGCCGGCCGCGGTCGACGGGCGGGTCCATCGCTTCGACCTGCCCGGCGTCGACGGGCCGGTCGCGCTGCTGTCGCGCGCCGGCATCGCGAGCGAGGGAATGCCGCCGCGCCCCGGTCTCGCCATCGAGGATCGCCGCGTTCTCGGTGTCGGCGTCGCGCGGATCGCCATCGTGCGGGATGGCGTGCGCACCGAGATCCCGATGGATGATCCGGGGCTGACCACCGGATGGTGGGGCGTGGAACGCACCGCCTCCGCCCGGTGGCGGTGGACCAGCGGGCCGGCCGTGCTGCCGATCCCGCCAGGTGGGCCGGTGGCGGTGGAGATCACCGTGCTGCACACGATTTCCTATGCGCTGGACCCGGCCTCAACGGAATGACAGCGCGATCGGGCGGAACCCGAACCGCCGTTCGTCCGGCCCCAGGCCCAACCCGTTCGGGATCCAGATCCGACCCGTCTGGAACGCGATCCGGATGCGCTGTCCGGCGACGCCAGGGCACGGCAGGGTCCATTCCATCGCGGGCCCGCAGGTCAGGTCGGTCAGGTGCCGTTCGGCCCCGATGGTCGCCATCATCGGTATGCCCGACCCGGCCTCCCGCGGCACCTGGCAGCGCAGCGTCAGGTGCCGCACGGGCGCGGTCGGCAGCACGGTCATGGTCAGGTCGGGGCTGGCCCAGCCATCGGGATGCAGCCCGCGCATCATCCCCGACAGGCGGACCGGGCCCGACATCAGCGCGTTCTCGAATGTCGCCGGCGGGTCCTTCCGGCCGGGCAGGCGCAGGCGTTCATACAGGCCCTGGTCGAAATACCAGCGATACCGTTCATAGACGGCCTGTTCGGTCTCGGGCGTGTAGTATCCGCGGTAATCATCGTGCCGGCTGGCGTTCAGCCGCGGCACCGCCCGCCTGGTCGCGATGCCCAGCGCGGTCATCGCATCCGTCAGGTCCTGTTCCAGGTGCTCGGTGCGGACCAGCCGCAGGTTGGCCAGCGGCCGCGCCCGGATTTCATAGAAATGCTCCAGCCGCCGGTCCAGGGTCGTATCCCGGGCAACGAATTCCTCGAACGTGCCCCACCGCTCCCCGCGCAGGTGAAATCCCATGTCGGGCACGGGCGAGTCGAGGTAGGAGAACCACGCCACTTCCCGGTCATAGGGGTTGCGCACGCCGGCGATCACCATCGGCAGGTCGGCCAGGTCGCGCCCGGTGAACATCCGGACCAGCGGTTCGGCCGTGACCAGGTTCGCATGCTTGTCGCCCGGCATCCAGGTGATGCGCGCCCTGTCGGTGTCGAACCGCTTGCCATTGGGATGCACATGCAGGATCGGCGGGCGCAGATGGTCCAGCAGCCAGTCCCGCACCGACGTCCCGGCGGTCTTCGGCACGTGCACGAACAGCAGGTCGTTCGACAGGATCATGGCCATCCCTGGCGATGTCGGTGACCCATCATGCCATCACTGCCGTATCAGGACATAGTTGATCGTCAGCGTCAGGGTGATCCCGTCATCCGAGGTGTTGGGCGGAAACGGCGGCAGCTGGGCGTTGCGGAACACGGCCTGCGCGCCGGCATCCAGCCACTGCGAGCCGGACCGGCGCAGCAGTTCCAGATTGCGCACCCGCCCGCTGCGATCGACCATGATCTCGATCTTCACCTGCCCGTCCTGGCCCATGCGCGCGGCCGGCTCGGGGTAATACCCGTTGCGCTGCCACCATTCATGCAGCCGGCTCATCCAGCTGGGGTCGACATGGCCTTTCGTCACCTCGGCGAACTGGCCGAAGGATTGCCGCGGCGATGGTGCCGCCGGCCCCATCGCCATGGGCGGAGACCGCGTGGCCGGCTGTGCCGGCCGCATGGGCGTGCCGAGACTGTATTGCGACGGCGACGACAGGCTGAACGGTGATGACGGAGCCGGCGCCGGGCGCGGACGCGGCGGAGCCGGTGGTGCCGGCGGCGCGCGGGGCGGCATGGCGAATTGCGGCGGCGGCGGGGCCGGCAGCGGCAGGGGTATCTCGGCCGGCGCGTCCTCCGGTTCCTGCTCTGCCAGCACGGGCGGCGGCGGCGCCATCTGCATCGGCGGCACCGGCAAGGGCGACTCCTCCGCCTGCTGCTCGGGCACCGCCTCGGGCATCGGCTCGGGCATGGGCGGAACCGGCATCGCCAATGCCGGGGCGGGCGGCGGCGGCGCGGGTGGCGGCGGCACCGGCATGGCGGACTCGGCCGGCGCGGTCTCGGGCGTCGTCGGCGCCAGCGGAAGCTGCAGCGGCGTCGGGTCCGGCGCCGTTCGCGCGCCATCCGCCGGTGGCTCGAACACCATCGCCACGGGGGATGGCAGCTCCGGCGGCGCCTCGGGCCGCTGCAGGTTCATCCGCATCAGGATGGCCAGCAGGATCATCCCGTGCAGCAGCCACGACACCATCAGCAGCCGGAACAGCCGCCTGCGCCCGGCCGGTCCCACCCGCCTGGCGCGCCGCCACGACCTGGCCCGGCGCGCGATCAGCGGCAGCCGCCGGATCGTCTCCGGCGCACCCAACCTCGGTTCAAGCCGCACCGTCGCTCGGCTCACGCGGGGCATCCGGTCATGCCGGCTCGGGGTAGGCGATCGACAGCACCTCGACCACCTCGACGCCGCGCGGGGTGAACACCGACACCTCGTCGCCGCGCCTGGCCTTCGCCTTGATCAGGGCCATCGAGATCGGTGCCGTCAGGCTGACCTTGCCCTGCGCCATGTCGGCCTCGTCGATGCCGACGATGGTGATGGTCCGCTCGGTATCCGCCTCGTCGACATAGGTCACGGTGGCGCCGAAGAAGACCCGGTCGCGGACGGTCTGCCGGCCGGGGTCCACGACCTCGGCATTCTCCAGCCGTTTCATCAGGAACCGGGCGCGGCGGTCGATCTCCCGCAGGCGGCGCTTGCCGTACTGGTAGTCCGCGTTCTCGCTGCGGTCGCCGTTGGATGCGGCCCAGGACACGACCTCTACCACCCGCGGGCGTTCCACCCGCATCAGCTGGTCGTATTCCCGGCGCAGCCGGGCATGGCCGTCTGGCGTCATGTAGAATTTGCCACCCAGCGCCAGCCGGGGGGCTTCATCGTCGTCCATGCCGAGCGTTCCGGTTGCCACTTCGCATGGCGCTTCTATACGGCATTCGCATCCGCCGCCGGAAGCGTCTTCGCCTGGCACCGGGCGATCGCTATACCCCGCGGATGCGACAGTTCGACGTGATCATCCTGGGCGCCGGCGCCGCGGGCCTGCTGTGTGCCATGACGGCCGGGCAGCGGGGACGGCGGGTGCTGCTGCTGGACCATGCCGGCCAGGCGGGCGCCAAGATCCTGATCTCGGGCGGCGGGCGGTGCAATTTCACCAATACCGGGACCCAGCCGGACCGCTTCCTGTCCGCCAATCCGCATTTCGCCCGCTCGGCGCTCAGCCGCTACACGCCGGCCCGGTTCATCGACCTGGTCCGCCGCCACGGCATCGCCTTCCACGAGAAGACCCTGGGGCAGCTGTTCTGCGACGGGTCCGCCCGCGCCATCGTCAGGATGCTGCTGGACGAGTGTGCCGCCGCCGGGGTCGATGTGCGGCTGGGGCACCAGGTCACCGAGGTCTCGCGCGCCGACGGGTTCGTGGTGACGACCGATCATGGGACGTTCTCGGCCGCCAGCCTGGTGCTGGCGACCGGCGGGCTGTCCATCCCGAAGCTGGGTGCCACCGGGTTCGCCCATGATGCCGCCCGTCGCTTCGGCCTGCGCGTCGTGGCGCCGATGCCCGCCCTGGTGCCCCTGACCTTCGACGGCGCCGCGCTGGCGATGATGCGCGGGCTGGCCGGCGTCTCGCTGGACACCGAGGTCAGCCTGGGCCGGCACCGGTTCCGCGAGGCCACCCTGTTCACCCATCGCGGCCTGTCGGGGCCGGCCATCCTGCAGATTTCCTCCTATTGGCGGCAGGGGCCGATCACGGTGAACCTGCTGCCCGACCAGGACGCCACGGCGTTCCTGCTGGACCGCAAGCGCACCCGCCCGCGCGCCGGGCTGGCGGGTGTGCTGGCCGAGGCGATGCCGCAACGCCTGGCGCAAGCCCTGGCCGACGTGCCGGGTGCCGGGCGGCTGGCCGACATGCCGGATCGTGTGCTGCGCGAGCTCGGCACCCGGCTTGGGGCCTGGCAGGTGACGCCGAGCGGGACCGAGGGGTATGGGAAGGCCGAGGTGACGGGTGGCGGGGTCGATACCGCCGATCTGTCGTCGCGCACCATGGCGGCCACTGCGGTGCCTGGCCTGTTCGTGATCGGCGAGGCGGTCGACGTGACCGGCTGGCTGGGCGGCTACAACTTCCAATGGGCCTGGGCGAGCGGATGGTGCGCCGGGCAGGCGGCATGACGCCCGATGGTTCGCCTTGACGCAGCAATGGGCGGGGGGCGACAATGGGTTGTGGGCCAGGCTGGCCTAAACATTGATAAAAGTCACAAAATCACACAGAAGCCGGCGGGACGTCCCGTCACCGGACGACAGACAGGGAGCATCCGACCATGATCCGGCCCATGATTCGGCGTCGTGCATTTACGGCTGGCGTTGCCGCGGCACTGGCCGCGCCGTCCATTGCTCGCGGGGCGGGGGCCGCGCCGCTGAAGTTCATTCCGCAATCGGACCTGACGATCCTCGATCCGATCGTCACCACCGTCTATACCGCGCGTAACCACGGCTACATGGTGTTCGATACGCTGTTCGGCCTGGACAGCAACTATCAGATGCAGCCGCAGATGCTGGATCGGGTCGCGGTGGAGGATGACGGCAAGCGCTGGGTCCTGCGCCTGCGCGAGGGTCTGTTCTGGCACGACGGCGAACGGGTCACGGCGCGGGACTGCGTCGCCTCGGTCAAGCGCTGGGCGGTGCGCGACGGCATCGGCAGCCTGCTGATGAGCCGGACCGAGGAGCTGTCGGCGATCGACGACCGCACCTTCCAGTTCCGGCTGAAGAAGCCGTTCGCGATGCTGCCGTACGCGCTGGGCAAGATCTCGACGCCGATGTGCGCGATCATGCCGGAGCGCCTGGCCAGCTCTGATCCGTTCAAGCCGGTGGCCGAGATGGTCGGTTCGGGGCCGTTCCGGTTCAAGGCCGACGAATGGGTGTCGGGCGCGCGCGCCGTCTATGTGAAGAACGAGAAATACATCCCCCGGGCCGAGGTCTCCACCGGCTGGACCGCCGGCGGCAAGGTCGTGCATTTCGAGCGTGTGGAGTGGCTGACCAGCCCCGATGACGGCACCTCGGCCGCCGCGATGCGCGCCGGCGAGATGGACTGGTGGGAACTGCCCACCGTCGATCTGCTGCCGGTGCTGAAGCGGACCGGCAAGATCAGGGTCGAGATCAAGGACCGCAACGGCACCATGGGCATGCTGAAGATGAACAATCTGCAGCCGCCCTTCGACAATCCGGAAATCCGCCGCCTGATGCTGCGCGCGGTGAACCAGGCCGATTACATGACCGCGGTCGCCGGCGAGGACCCGACGATGTGGAAGGGGGGCGTCGGCATCTTCACGCCGGGCACCGACATGGCATCGGATGCGGGGATGGAGGTGCTGAACAGCCCGCGCGACATGGCCAAGGTGCGCGCCGCGATCAAGGACGCCGGCTACAAGAACGAGCGCACGGTCCTGCTGCTGCCGAACGAGCCGCATTATCGCAAGGCGATGGGCGACATGACGGCGGAAACCCTGAAGGAAGGCGGGTTCAACCTGGACATCCAGTCGATGGACTGGGGCACCGCCATCGTCCGGCGCGAGGTGAAGGCGCCGGTCGACAAGGGCGGCTGGAGCGCGCTGTGCACCACGGCCAACGGGCTGGACATGCAGACACCCCTGCTGCACTTCCTGCGCACCACCGGCGAAAAGGCCTGGTTCGGCTGGACCAACAGCCCCCGGATCGAGGAGCTCCGCTCGGCCTGGGTCGATGCGCCGACCCTGGAGGCGCAGAAGAAGATCGCCGCCGAGATCCAGCTGCAGTGCTGGATCGACGTGCCGCACGTGCCGCTGGGAATCTGGTTCCAGCCGGTGGCCTGGCAGAACACCGTGGACGGCATCCCCGACGGGTTCCCGCTGTTCTGGGGCGCCCGCCGGGTCTGACGTCCGGCGCTGGATCAGACGAAGGCGCGGCGGCGCAGGTTCAGGGCGAACCCGGTCCAGCCCACGCCCTGGAAGATCAGCTCCACGCCGATCAGCGTGCCCAGAATCCACAGGCTGGACCACGGCATCGACATGTACAGCACCACGCCGATGATGGCGCTGGCCAGCCCGCCCAGGGCCAGCAGCCACCACATCGGCAATTCCCGGTGGCGCAGCGCGATCACGATGCGGGTGATGCCGCTGACGACCAGGGCCACCAGCAGGAACAGCGTGATGATCACCGATCCCGCCGCCGGCTCCTGCATGATCAGCACGCCGCCGACGATGGACAGCAGCCCGCCGAACAGGCCCAGGGCAAAGCCGTTCCATCCCGTGGTCATGAACGACTGGATCACCTGGAACACGCCGCCGACCAGCAGTGACGCGCCGATGAAGATCACCCCCGCCAGCGTCACCAGCAGCGGATGGGCGATCGCGAACATGCCGGCCAGGATCGACACCAGCCCCAGCACCAGGAACCAACCCCATTTGGACGCGATCGTCGCGTGATCCGACATGCCACTCTCCCCCGTTACGGCCAAGGCGAGATTGCCCGCCGCCCCGCGATGGTCGATCAGGTCGGTATGGAAGTAAATGATACAAAAGGCAGAATCGATGGCGCCGAGCCCGATTGACCTGGGTCAACGACAGGCCGGATCGGATGGGCTTCGATGGCGTCACAGGATTTTGGATCGAGTTGACACGCCATGAACCATAAGCACCGCGCGACACTGCATGCCCTGTTTGCCCATCCGGTCAGCAGCAACATCGACCCCAAGCTGGTGAAGTCCGTGCTGGAATCGCTCGGCGCCGACATCACGCATGGCGGGCACGGCCAGATGATGGTCAAGCTGAATGGCCATACACACGGCTTCCACGACACCCATCACAGCCTGTCCAAGGACGAGGTGTCGTCACTGCGCAAGTTCCTGGAAGGGGCCGGTGTCGATCCGGCACGCGATTTCCCGCTGTAGGACCGACGATCGGGTGAAACGCGAATGGCGGCCGCGGGGCCGCCATTCCTGTATCCGCCGTCCTTGTATCCAGCGGTCAGCGCCAGCCATAGCCACCGCGATCATAGTGGCGATAGTGCCGCGGCGGGGCATGGTGCCAGTGCCGGGGCGGCGGCGCGTAGTGGCGGCCGTAGTAGCGGTCGTAGTGCACCGGGGTCACCAGCGCATGGTCCCCGGGCTGGCTGGCCGCGGGGGCGGGCCCCATCGGCCGAGCGTTGGCGTCGCTGGCCACGCCGGCGGCGGACATCAGGCTGATACCAAGTGTGGCGGCGATGAGAAGGCGGTGCATCGTGTGCTCCATCGGGTTGCGATGGAGCAATGATGGCCGCCGTATTGGGCGCCCCGACGGCCGGATTGCCGCTTTTTCAAGGCGGCACATGAAACTTCGGTAAACAGAACCGCTCAGTGCCCGGCCGAATCGAACACCACCATCGCGTTCCCCGCCAGCGGCGACGGTGTGCGGTTGGGCAGCAGCAGCGACGCATAGCGGATGTCGCTGGCGGCGGCACGCTCGATATCGGCGTCCAGCACGCCATGGCGGTCGAGGAACCGGTTCATCGCCGCGGGAATGCGCACGCAGCCCTGTGACGCCGGGCGGCCGAGGCGCTGTTCCAGATAGTCGGGGTCGGTGGCGTGGATCAGCAGCCGGATGTCGCCGGTTTCCCCATCCGAGCGCCAGCCTTTCACCGCGTTGTGCCAGCCGAAATCCCACACCCGCATGCCCTTGGCGCCCAGGCCACGGATGTTGTTCTCGTTCACCGTGCCCTCGGCGCGGTAGTCCAGGATGGAATCCGTGTGCAGGAACACCCCGGTCGGGGTGATGTAGTACAGTTTCCGCGACGCCTGCCCGGTGGAGACCTTGACGCCGCCGATCACCTCCCACGCACGCTCGCCGGGGCGCGCGGCGATGATCCGCATTTCCTGGACGCGTGGATTGCGATCGACCGCGACGATCAGCTGTGCCCGCTCGATCGCCAGCGGGCCGTTGGCCATGGTGGCCTTCGCCATCGCGATCCAGTGTGCGTCGTCGGGACTGCCGGGCCTGATGGCGCGCGGCACTTCCCTGGCCAGAGCCTCGCGCAGGCGGGCGATCTCGGCCTCGGTATCGTCCTGCGCCGGCGCGGCCGTGCGGGGCGGGTCGGCCGGGGCGGGCGGCATCGGTACCACGACCGGCGCGGCGGTCGCGCAGCCCGAGGTCAGCAGCAACAGCAACACCAGGGCAGCGTGGCCGGTCTTCACGAACGAAAGCTCCCAGGTCGGAACGCGGTGCGAATGATCGTATCAACAGCAAACCGCGCTGATTCGCGTCAATCGCGACCTGCGTCCGCGGGGGGGCGGCGCGACGGAAATGGGCGGCTGGTACCCGAAATCCTCACCGGACATGGGGTTGGACCAACATTTTCGCGCCGCACCCGGCGCCGCCGTCCGAAATCCGTCCCGTGTGGCCCGCCCATCAAGCCTGTGTCGTGAAAAACCGGGTGAAACATGTCGCCCCTAGAATGTTCCCTGAATGTTCAGGATACCCCAGCCACCGGCGAGGCAATCGCCGCGATCCGCCCGGACCCGCCAGGTGCGGTCAACCCTCCCGCGGCGGCGGTGGCGGGCGCCACAGGGCGAACGACGCGACGGCCAGGCCGGCCGCGGCGACGCCGTACAGCAGCCAGGCCGGCAGCACCGGCAGCAGCGCGCCGGCGATCAGCGGCCCCAGCCCGGCACCCAGGTCGCGCCAGGTCGCCAGGCGGGCCAGCGCGGCGACCCGCTCTGACGACGGCACCGACGCCGCGGCCACCGGGGCGGGCAGCGGCTGCAGCAGCCCGCGCAGCGACACGACGGCCAGCGCGCCCACCCACAGCGCGCCGAACCCGATCAACGCCAGCCCGGCCGCCGAGGCCACCGACAGCAGGATCAGCATCCGCAGCGATCCATAGCGCTGCCCCAGCCGTCCGCCGGCCGGGCCCAGCGCGATCTCGGATGCATAGCGCAGTGCCAGCGCCCCGCCGGCGGCCAGCGCCGCGCCCTGCGGCAGGGCCTGGGACGCCAGCACCGACAGCCCCAACACGAACAGCCCGTCCAGCCCCAGCCCCTGGATGAACGACCACATGTCCAGCCGGCTGGGCAGGCCGAAGCGCGGCCCGCCCGCCACTTTCTGCCCATGCCCGCCAGGCAGGCGCCAGGCGAAGGGCAGCGCGATCAGCGCCGTCGCCGCCAGGACCACGAACACGACGCGGGCGTCCCAGGCCTGGGCCATCAGCGCCCCCGCCACCAGCCCCACCATCGGCCCGGCTGCGATGATCGCTCGGCTGATGCCGCTGCGGCGGGCGGCGTTGGCGGCA
Organism: uncultured Bifidobacterium sp.; assembly: GCA_964478525.1. Taxonomy (GTDB): domain Bacteria; phylum Pseudomonadota; class Alphaproteobacteria; order Acetobacterales; family Acetobacteraceae; genus Rhodopila. The sequence continues at coordinate 1,773 of CAYZKM010000063.1, read as the reverse complement.
TCGACCGTCGCCAGCGCCTGGGTCGCGATGTTCATCGCCGCGAACGCCAGGCCCCATAGCAGCCGAGCGACGACCAGGAACCAGACGCCGGGCAGCAGGGCATAGCCCAGTGACGACGCCGCCGCCCCCAGCACGGCGGCCAGGCAGCAGATGCGGGCGCCGTGGCGTTCATAGCTGCGCGCCACCCAGCCATAGCCGACGATCCGCACCAGGCGGTTGGCGGCCAGCAGCAGCCCGGCCTCGGCCAGCGTCACCCCGAAGCTTGCGGCGTGCAGGGGCAGCAGCAGGTACAGCACCGTATCGGTCGGCAGGGTCAGCCCCAGCATGATCGAGGCATCGCGGGAGACGACGTCGTCGCGCCGCTTCTCGGCGGCGGCATCCCGGGTCGGGACCTGCGGGGCGGTCGAGTCGCGCGGTGCGGGCGGGGCTGGCATCGGCGGGATGGTGGCGCGGGCCGCGTCAAATGACAAACAGATGACGCCGGGCTTAAGCCGACGTAAACCGTCCGCGCCGACTCCCGGGGGCGCCCATCGTGGTTTTGCCCATCGGATAGGCATCGAAAGGGATGCCCTGGAATGTTTCGCTGGTTTCGCCGCCTGATGCCGCGGGAAGAGAAGTTCTTCGACATGTTTGCCCGCCATGCCGACACGATCGTGCGCGGGGCCGAGGAATTGCGGGCGATGCTGAACGGCGGCGAGGCGACGCGGCGCCATCACCCGGCCGTGCTGTCGGCCGAGGACGACGCCGACGCCATCACCCGAGAGGTCGTGCAGGCGGTGCGCCGCACCTTCGTCACCCCGTTCGACCGCGGCGACATCCAAAGCCTGATCAGCCGGATGGACGACACGATCGACCAGATGAAGAAATCGGCCAAGGCGATCGTGCTGTTCGAGATGGCGGCGTTCGAACCCGACTTCCAGGCCATGGGCGATGCCATCCTGCGCTGCGCCATCCTGCTGCGGGAAGCCGTCCCGCTGCTGTCGCGGATCAGCACGAACGCCGACCGCATCAACGAGCTGTGCGAGCAGATCCGCCGGATCGAGGGCGAGGCCGACGATCTGCACGACAATGCGGTGACCGAGCTGTACCGCCGCTGCCTGCCCGGCGACGCCCTGCGCTTCATCGCCGCGCGCGAGGTGTTCGACCTGCTGGAGAAATGCGTCGACCGGTTCGACGACGCGGCGAACGAGATCGAGAGCATCGTGGTCGAGCACGTCTGAGGGCCGCGATGATGGACGCGCAACTCGCCCTGCCGCTGCTGTACGGCCTGATCCTGGTCGCCTTGCTGTTCGACTTCCTGAACGGGCTGCACGACGCGGCCAACTCCATCGCGACCATCGTGTCGACCCGCGTGCTGCGCCCGCAATACGCGGTTGTGTGGGCGGCGTTCTTCAACTTCATCGCCTTCCTGTTCTTCGGGCTGCACGTCGCGCAGACCATCGGCACCGGCATCGTCGATGCCGCGATCGTCGATCCGCGGGTGATCTTCGGCGCCCTGACCGGGGCGATCGCCTGGAACGTGATCACCTGGGGGCTGGGCATCCCGTCCTCCAGCTCGCACGCGCTGGTGGGGGGGATCCTGGGCGCCGGCACCGCTAAGGCGGGGTTCGGCGCGATCGTCTGGTCGGGCCTGGGCAAGACGCTGGCGGCGATCGTGCTGTCGCCGCTGCTGGGGCTGCTGCTGGCGCTGGTGCTGGTGCTGGTCGTGTCGTGGATCTTCGCCCGCAAGACCCCGTTCGTGGCCGACAACACGTTCCGGCTGCTGCAGTTCGT
>CAYZKM010000062.1:0-14851 GCA_964478525.1 uncultured Bifidobacterium sp. | reverse complement strand
TACCCGACCCAGCTCGCCAGGATCACCGGTCGCGGCACCAGCTCGGTCCACCGCCCGGGCCATGCCTCGCGCTCCGCCTCCAGCAGCGCGGCCGACAGCCGATCCACCGCATCGCGCCCGCGCATGATCGCCGCCACGGCCGCCTGGAATTCCTCGCCCAGCGTGATCGGGCCCGGCCGGTGCGACACGTGGCAGGTTCCGCTCACCTTCCCGCTTGCGGCCGCCGCCAGGTCGGCGGCCACCGGTTCCGGCAGCGAGAAGGTCGGATGCGCGGTGAACACGGCGGCAAACCGTGTCCGCTCGACCTGGTCGCGAAACGTGGCGAACGGCACGGCGCTGTCCGCCGGATCGGGCCGCACCAACCGACGGGCCAACCGCGCCAGCGCCGCGGCATTCGCGTCGTCATCGGTTCCGCCCAGATAGTGGTTCAACCGCCCGGCACGGTCGGCAAAGGCCGCATCGCGCAGCGTGCGGACCAGCGTCTCGAGCTGCGCCGGCCCCAGCTCCTCCCGATCGATCCGACGCGAAATGGCGAGCGCGACCGACAGCACCGGGTTGCCGAACGGATCCTCCGCCAGGCGCTCCCGCAACTGTGCGGTCAGCGCCAGCAGGTCACGAACGACGGGGGCAAGATCATCGGCGGAGGCGATTGCTTGCTGCATGTGCGAACAGTGCGCAACCGGGGGTCAGGGTTGCAAGCTCTGCGTAGCGCTCCCGGGAAGTTTTCTTGCGTATCCGGAATCCCTCCCCAACTCTCGAACGTGTCGCCCGCAATGACCATCAGCAAGACGGGCGCCTCGTGATCAGACGGAGTCAAATCGGATGCTTCGCTGGGCCCTGTTCTTTTTCGTGATCTCGATTGTAGCGGCAGTTTTCGGGTTCACCGGTATCTCCGCCGCCGCCGCATCGATCGCCCGAATTCTGTTCTTCGTCACGATCGTGGCGTTCCTGGTCTTCCTCATCCTGGCACTCACAGCCGGCAACATGATATTGTAGCTGCCGAAGACTTCCGCATGGCGCGCCTTCAGCGATGCAAGATCCGCAGCCGCTTGCGCGCCATGCAGGCGTCTTCCGCGGCACGACGCAGCTGCGGATTGTAATTGTCCGTCAGGTACAGGTCGGAGAATTCGGTCCGCCGATCGGTCCAGGCGTGCCGATGGCAGTCCATGACCTCGAATCCCGGAACCGTGTCCGATTGCTGCGCCTCGATGCGGATATGGTTCGGCACGATCACCGGCACGGGATCGTAGAACTGCTCCTTCGAGGCGAATCGCTCGATCTGCTTCTTACGGATCAGATCAGAGATGGTGTCGGCCCGGGCACCGGCGCCAATGCCGGTCGATCCGGCAATCATCAGCCCCGTAATGGCAAGCCCGATGGCACGCATCCATACCTCGCGCGCTGGTCGGAGTGAGAGGATTCGAACCTCCGGCCCCTGCGTCCCGAACACAGTGCTCTACCAGGCTGAGCTACACTCCGGCCGAGGCGCGCATATAGCGGGGTGGCCCGGTCTCGGCAAGCCGCGTTTCGCGATGGATCGTCACTATCGCCGAGCCCGGCGTCGCAGCGGGCAAAAAAAATGGCGGCACACGTGGTGCCGCCAAGTTTAGGGAGGAAACGTCCAAGAAAGACAGTGCGCCGGAGCGCGTCTGTCGAGGGTGATAATGCTCTTCGCAGGTGCAGCATGCAAGGGAAATTTGTGCGTTGCAGCAAATTCCAACACGGCCCGACATTGTGCGACATATCAGCCACAAAACTGCACACGACCGGCAGGCACCGGGGCGATCCGGGGTGCGCGGGCTGGACGAAAAAAAATGGCGGCACACGCGGTGCCGCCAAGTTTAGGGAGGAAACGTCCAAGAAAGACAGTGCGCCGAAGCGCGTCTGTCGAAAATCAATATGCGCCATGCCCAGGCGGTACGCAAGGGAAAATGCTGCGTGGCAACATTTTATTCGTGTGCATCCAATTTCGTGCCCTTTGTGCCACAGGATCAGGTCGCCTTGGTCGATTCTGCCTCTTTTTCCCGCCGAGCGTGCCAGGCTTCCATCAGCTGCACCACGGTGGCCGCGGTTTCCTCGATGGATCGGCGGGTCACGTCGATCACCGGCCAGCCATGCCGAGCACACAGCCGTCGCGCCCACAGAAGCTCGGCCTTGACGGCGTCGTCGTCGACATAGTCGGTGCCGTTCTGCCGCACCGGCCCGGTCTGCGCCCCGCCGCCGATCAGGCGCAGCCGGTGGCGGCGGATTTCGATCAGCGCCTCGGCCCCCAGCGTCAGGCCGATGATGGGGCATTTAACGGTTGCCAGCCCGTCCGGTTCCGGCGTGCCGGGCACCAGCGGCACATTCGCCGCCTTGATGCCGCGATTGGCCAGGTAGAAGCAGGTCGGGGTCTTGGAGCTGCGGGACACGCCGACCAGCACCACATCGGCCTCGGCCAAGCCCGGATGCGCCTGCCCGTCATCATGGGCCAGCACATAGTGCATGGCGTCGATGCGCTGGAAATAATCGGCGTTCAGCACGTATTGCCGCCCCGGGCGCGCCGCGGCCTGGGCGCCGATGGTGGATTGCAGCACCTCGATCACCGGGTCCAGCACGTTGACGATCCGCACGTTCAGCTTCTGGCAGGCGGTTTCCAGTTCCAGCCGCAGGGCGCGGTCGACCAGGGTGGACAGGACCGGGCCGGGTTCATGCTGGATGCCTTCCAGCACCTTGTGGAGCTGGAAGCGGGTGCGGATCAGGCTCCATCGGTGGTGGACGATCTGGCTGTCCTCGAACTGCGCGGTGGTGGCGCGGGCGATCGAGTTCAGCGTTTCCCCGGTGGCGTCCGAGACGAGGTGCAGGTTGATCTTGGGTGTGTCGTCCATGGTGGGGAGCATATCGCGCCCGGCGGGCGCGGGTATAGGAATGTTGGGGGATGGCCCCGGCCGGTACCGCCCGCTATGGGGCAGCCGCGAGCTCGGCCAGCTTCGCGATCGTGGCCATGTTGCGTGCCGTGCCGTTTTTCGCGGCGGGGATCTTCAGGCGGGAAACGCCCATCCCGGCACCATAGGCGACATAGACCTCCCGCTTGCCCAGGCGCACCTGCTCGTCCGTGCGGCCGGTGATGCGATCCAGCGTGTCGGGCGGCGGCGGGTCGTCCAGGAAGATGGCGACTGTCCGGTTCGGCGCGGCTTGCGGAAACGGGTTGGCCGTCAGGACCGCCGCCAGTTCGTCCGCGGTCCGGATCACGACACCGACAGGCTTGCCGGCATGGGCGTGCAGACGTCGTTCAAGTGCCGCCTTGACTTTCGACGCGGGCTGGCGGTCCGTGAAGACCACATTGCCACTGGCGATGTATGTCCGGACGTTTGTAAATCCTTCGTCGATACACAGTGCTTTCAGCTCTGCCATCGGCAGCTTGCCGGTGCCGCCGACATTCACGGCGCGCAACAGGGCGATGTATGTCGGCATGCGGGCTCCTGGTCCGGGGGGATGACAGCCTATCACGCCTTGGTCCGGGGGCGGCGGTTACGCCGGAATACCGCATCACGGCGCCTCCCCACACCGCCGCCATCCTGCTACCCTGCCCCGATGGCCAGCCACGACCCCTCGCAGGATGCGGGCGACGACCCGTCGTCCGCCGAACTGATCGCCGCCCGTCCCCATCTGCGCATGCACGCGATGGACGGGCTTCTGATGGACGACGTCCCGCTCAATCGCATCGCCGACGCCGTCGGCACACCGACCTGGGTCTACTCGGCCACCGCGCTGCGCACCCGGTTCCGCGCCCTCGCCGCCGCGATGCGGGATGCCGGGCTCGACGCCCATCTCCACTATGCCGTCAAGGCCAACGACCATCTCGCCATCCTCGCGCTGCTGGCCCAGGAAGGCGCCGGCGCCGACATCGTCTCGGAAGGCGAGCTGCGCCGGGCGCGGCGGGCCGGCATCGGGGCGGACAGGATCGTGTTCTCGGGCGTGGGCAAGTCCGACCGGGAGCTGCGCCTGGCGCTGGCCGAGGACGTCGGCCAGATCAACGTCGAAAGCGCCGAGGAGCTGGCGATGCTCTCGGCCATCGCCGCCTCGCTGGGCCGGGTGGCGCGGGTGGCGCTGCGGGTGAACCCCGATGTCGACGCCGGCACCCATGCCAAGATCTCCACCGGCCGAGCGGAGGACAAGTTCGGGATTCCCTATGCGGATGCCGTCGCGCTGTATGCCCATGCGGCCAGCCTGCCGGGGATCCAGCCGGTGGGGCTCGCCACCCATATCGGCAGCCAGGTCCTGGACCTCGCCCCCTATCGGGCCGCCTATGGACGCATCGCCGATCTGGTGCGGTCGCTGCGCGAGGCCGGGCAGCGGATCGAGGTCGTGGATTGCGGCGGCGGGTTGGGCATTCCCTATCGCAACCAGCCGGCGCCATCGCCCGCCGGTCTGGCCGGCGCGATCAAGGGCGCGTTCCACAACCTGGACGTCCGCCTGGCGCTGGAACCCGGCCGCTGGCTGGTCGGTCCGGTCGGCGTGCTGCTGGCCTCGGTCGTGCTGGTCAAGCAGGCGCCCGGCACCCGCTTCGTGGTGCTGGACGCGGCGATGAACGACCTGGTGCGCCCCGCCATGTACGATGCCTGGCACGGCATCGTTGCGGTCTCCCCCGCCGATGCCGTCGGCCCCGCCTGCCCCGCCGACGTGGTCGGGCCGGTCTGCGAAAGCGGCGACACCTTCGCCCGCAACCGCGACCTGCCGCCCCTGGCCGCCAACGCGCGCGTGGCAATTCTCGACGCCGGCGCCTATGGTGCGGTCATGAGCTCGGCCTACAACGCTCGCCCCCGCGCGGCGGAGGTGCTGGTGGACCACGATCGGTGGACGGTGATCCGTGACCGGCAGCTGCACACCGCCCTGTGGGCCGGCGAACGCATCCCGGCCGAGGTCCCATGACCGATCCGGCGCCCTGGCTGCGCCGGCTGGCCGCGCGGCGGGCGCTGGCGCGTCAGGCGCTGCTGTTCGAACAGCTGTGGCCCGCCATCTGGCCGGCGGTCGGCGTGGCCGGGGCGTTCCTGTGCGCCGCGCTGCTGGACCTGCCGCCGCTGCTGCCGCCCTGGCTGCATATCGCGCTGCTGGTGGGCACCGGGGCCGCCATCCTGGGTCTTCTGGCCCGCGGCCTGTGGCGCATCCGCCTGCCCGACGATGCCGCGGCCGATCGCCGCCTGGAACGGGAATCCGGCCTCGCACACCGCCCGCTGGCGACGCTGACCGACCGCCCCGCGCAGCCCGACCCGGTGGGGGACGCGCTGTGGCACGCCCATCTGTCCCGCATCGCGCGCCAAGTGAACCGCCTGCGCGTCGGCCGGCCTCGCCCCGGCCTGGCGCGGCGCGACCGCAAGGCCCTGCGCGGCGCCCTGGTCGTGGCGCTGGTCGCGTCGGCGGTGGTGGCCGGGCGCGATGCGCCGACCCGGCTGGCCGCGGCGATGGAACCGTCGCTGCCGCGCGCCGTGATCGCCGCCACGCCGACCGAGCTGCGGGCCTGGATCACGCCCCCCGCCTATACCAGGCTGGCGCCGATCTTCCTGAAGACCGAGGGCGGCAGCATCCCCGTGCCCGCCGGATCGCACCTGACCGTCAGCGTGACCGGCGGATCGGCCATCCCGACGCTGGACGCCCAGGGCCATGCCGATTCGTTCACCGTGCTGGACCCGACCAGCTTCCAGGCCGAGAAGGACCTGGTGCAGCCCGGCCCGGTGGCGGTGCGGCGCAACGGGCGTGAACTCGCGGCCTGGGACATCGCCATCGTCGCCGACCAGCCGCCGGCCGTGGCATGGAACGACCGGCCCACCCGCGCCCCGATGGGCCAGCAGGTGCGGCTGCCGTGGAAGGCCACCGACGATTACGGCGTGACCGGTCTGCGCGTGGAGATGCGGCTGGACGCCCGCCCGCTGGCCGATCCGATCAGCCTGGCGCTGCCCCTGACCGGGGGAAACCCCAAGGCGCTGTCCGGCGCCAGCCAGCAGGATCTGACCGCCCACCCCTGGGCCGGGCTTCCCGTCACCGCGCGCCTGGTCGCCACCGACGCGGCCAGCCAGGCCGGCAGCAGCGACGATGCCCCGCTGATCCTGCCGGAACGGCCGTTCTACAACCCCATCGCGCGCATGATCATCGAGCTGCGGAAGACGCTCAGCATCAACCCCGAGGATCGCGGGGACGCGCTGGCCGGGCTGGACGAGCTGATGCTGAAGCCCGAGCTGTTCGGCCAGGACACCGGCGCGCTGCTGAACCTGGACGCCATCTACTACCTGCTGGTCCGCAACCGGGACCTGCCCGCGGTGGCCGAGGCGCAGGAGCGGATGTGGCTGCTGGCGCTGCACCTGGAAGAGGGCCAGACCGAGCAGACCGCCCGCGCCCTGGAACAGGCGAGGCAGGCGGCGCGGGAGGCGATGCGCGAGGCCCAGCGCGAGCCCACCGACGCCAACAAGGAGAAGCTGGAGCAGCGCCTGCGCGAATTGCAGCAGGCGATCGACCGGCACATGCAGGCCCTGCTGGAGGAAGCGCGGCGCAACGAAAACGTGATGCCGTTCGACCCGGAAGCGCACCAGCTGACCAACCACGACCTGAACCGCCTGGCCGAACGGGCCCAGGAAGCGGCGCGCGAGGGGCGGATGGACGAAGCCCAGCGCCGGATGGAGGAGCTGGAACAGCTTCTGGACCAGATGCGCGGGGCGCGCGCCGCCCAGGGGCAGAACCAGCAGCAGCAGCAGGGCAGCAACCAGCGCCGCCAGCGCGGGCGCCAGCAGATGGGTGCGGTTCAGGACATGGTCGGCCGCCAGGGCGGGCTGCTGGACCACGCCGAATCCCGCGTCGACCAGAACCAGCGTCCGCGCGGCGCGGCGCCGACCCAGCCGACGGATTCGGCCACCCAGCAGCAGGCCGACCGGCGGGTGCAGCAGGCACTGCGCCGGTCGCTGGGAGAGCTGATGCAGCAGTTCGGTGACCTGACCGGCGAAGTGCCCCCGGCGCTGAGCGAGGCGGACCAGGCCATGCGCGACGCCGGCACCGCCCTGGGCCAGGGCCAGGACCAGAGCGCCCGCGGCGCCCAGCAGCGCGCGATCGAGGCGTTGCAGAAGGGCGCGCGCGAGATGGGCCAGGCGATGGCGCGCCAGTTCGGACCCGGCGGACAGCAGGGCGACGACGGCGATGCCGGTGATCCCGGCGGCGCGATGATGGGCATGATGCGCCAGGATGGCCGCGGCGACGGCCGCTCGGCCGGCCCGCTGCCCGGCAGTCCCGACCGCGCCAACCCCAACGGGCGCGACCCGCTGGGCCGCCACAACCAGGGCTCCTCGACCGACAACGCCGATGTGACGGTGCCCGAAGAACGGGAACGCCAGCGCACCCAGGCGATCCAGGAGGAGCTGCGCCGCCGCGGGGCCGAACGTGAACGCCCGCGCCAGGAGCTGGACTATATCGACCGGCTGCTGAAGCAGTTCTGACCCGCGCCGGGTTAAGGCTTTCATCCCCCCGCAAATCGGGTTATGAGATCGGGCAAGGACCCGTAGCTCAGTTGGATAGAGCGTCGCCCTCCGAAGGCGAAGGTCGCACGTTCGAATCGTGTCGGGTCCGCCAAACCTCCGGCCCTTCGTCGCCCTCGGCCAACAGCCTGCGCCCGGTGCGCCATGGCTGGCACAGCCATTGAGCGGGACGGACGGCCCAGACGAAGGCGACGTCGCGCGATAAACGCGATAAAATAGAATCCGCGCAGTATCGACAGGATGTCGGTGGACGACCGGGTCCACCAGGACCAGCAGGGCAGACCAGACCGCAGCATGCTACTTTATATCGTCGACCCCAGCCTGAAGAACGTGGCCGGACACTACTTCGAATATGATCGCGCGGTCGCCGAGGGCGCGCGCGAGGCGGGCTATGACCCGGTCGTCCTCGGGTCCCGCGATGTCGAGCCGGCGATCGCCGAAAAGCTGGGCGCGCGGAAAGTATTCACCCGCGACGTCTGGGGCCTGGCCGGACCCGGCACACGGTTCCAGGTCGCGCTGAACATGATGCGGGACAACGCGCTGTTCGGATGGGAATTGTTGCGCGCGATACGACGCGACGGCCTGCCCGAACGGTCGGTGATCTTCGCCCATACCGTCATCAACCGCCAGATGCTGGCCCTGGCGCTGCTGCCGTTCCTGTTGTTTCGTCACCGTACCGTCCGTTTCAACTTCCTGCTGCGCTACCAGCCCGAGTTCTACATGGGCCCGGTCTCGGCCCTGTCGTTCCGGCTGCTGGAATGGATCGCCCGCTACCGCACCATCCACCTGACCACCGACAGCGCGCGCCTGGCCGATCAGCTGGGCGTCCTGACCGACCTGCCGATCCATGTGCTGCCGATCCCGCATGTCCCGCCCGCCCCGCCCGCCGAACGGGGCCGCGATCCCGACCGCCCCACCACCTTCGTCAGCCTGGGCAACGCGCGTGACGAGAAGGGCATCTTCGAGATCCTGGACGCCATCCGCATCCTGCACCGCAACGCCCGGCTGGACGGCATGCGGTTCGTCCTGCAATGCAACGACGCCGCACCCGACGTGAAGGCGGCGATCGACGCCTTCCATGCCGAGAACCTGCCGAACTGCGAGCTGCTGTTCGACAAGCTGACCACCGGGGAATACTACCGCCGCCTGCACGAGGCCGATGTCGGCCTGGTGCCGTACTGGCGGTCGATCTACCTGGCGCGCACGTCGGGCGTGTTCATGGAATCGCTGTCGGCGGGCAAGGTCGTGATCGCCACGACCGACACATGGATGAGCGACCAGCTGGCCGACCATGGCGCGGGCCTGCTGTGCCCCGATCGCAGCGCGCTGGCGCTGGCCAAGGCGATGTTGCATGTGAAACTGAACCGCGACACGCTGCTGCGCCAGGCGGCGGACAGGCAGGCCGCCTGGCTGGCGGCGCACAATCCCCGGGCCCTGGTCGCCGCGATGGATGCGCTGGACAGCACCGGCACCGCCGCCCAAACCCCGCCGCGGCGGGCGCTGATCCTGTATCCGCACGACGATGTGGTCGGCAGCCAGGGTGGGGCCAGCCGGCGGGTGAACCTGATGATGGATTTCCTCGCCGCCCGCGGCATCCGCGTGCGCGTGCTGGAATCGGGCGACCATCCCAGGCTGACCCTGCGCGGCGCCGAGGTGGAGGCGCTGGGCGCCGAACCCCGGGCGAAACGGCGGCGGGACTGGACCGATTTCCTGCTGAAGCTGCGATCCCTCGGCCGCGGCCTGCAGCACCGGTGGATCTTCTGGCACTATGTCCGCATCCAGGCCAGCCCGCCGCAGCGCCGGCGCATCCTGCAATCGATCCGCTGGGCGGATGTCGTGCTGCTGGAATACCCGTTCTGGGCCGACGCGGTGATCCCGATGGCGCATCGGGAAGGCCGCCGCGTGATCCTGACCGAGTACGACGTGATCGCCGAACAGATCAAGGACATGCCGGCGCTGAAGGCCGCGGCGTGGCGGAACGAGGCGCGGGCGATCCGCCAGGCCGATGCCGCCGTCACGGTGTCGCCGCTGGATCAGGACCATCTGCGCCAGCGCGGCCTGGCATCCGTGATGTCGCCCATCCCGACGGACGCCAGGCTGTTCGCCGTGGGCCGCATTCCCCAGGCCCGCGCGATCCTGTCGGACGTCTATGGCGTCGAGGTGCCATGGCGGCAGTTCTGCCTGTTCGTCGGCAGCCGGCACGAGCCCAACGTCCTGGCCGCCGCCGATCTGCGCCGCGCGGCCGAGGCGCTGGGCCGGCGCCCCGACGGCGCCGATATCGGCATCGTCGTGGCCGGCGCCTGCGCCGAACCCGGGCGCGGGGACCGGTTTATCGCGCTGGGCCGTGTCGATGACGGCGTGCTGCTGGCGCTGTACGCCGCCTGTGCGGTGGTGCTGGTGCCGATCCCCTACGGCACCGGCGTGTCGGTGAAATCCATCGAGGGCATGGCCACCGGCAAGCCCGTGCTGGGCACGACCGTGTCGTTCCGCGGCCTGGACGTCACCGCCGATGTCAACGCGGTCGTCGAGGACGACATGACGCGCTATCCCGACCGGATCGTCGCCATCGCCGGCGACCCCGCCCTGTCGGCGACCCTGGGCGCCGGCGCGCAGGCCTTCGCCCACGCCTACCTGCCCGACGTCGCCTATCAGCCCTATCTGGACCTGCTGGGGCTGCCTCGGGACGATCCGGCGCAGGCGGGCGACGTTGCGCGCTCGATCGATCCGATGCTGCTGCGGATCGGGAAGGATGCGATGGCGGCGGGCCAGGCGGACCTGGCGCACGCCATCGCCGGGGAGGTCCTGCGCCTGGACCCCGACAATGCCCAGGCACGGCGGATGCGCTGCGGCGCGGCCGACATCGTGACCACCGACGAAGCGGCGCTGGCATGGCTGGAGGAGGCCGCACCCGAGCCCGTACCTGACGCCGAACCCGGACCGGCGCCGGTTGCGGCCCCCATCACGGCGCCCGCCGTGACCCCGGTCGCGGCCCCGCTGACGCCCGCCGAGAAAGCGCGCGCGCGCTGGCTGGCCGTGCGGGATCGGATCATCGAACCGCATGCCGCCGGGCACCATCACGTGGTGATCGAGCGTGCCCTGGCGCTGCTGGACGATCACGCCGAGATCGCCGAGCTGCACTATCTGCTGGCATGCAGCATGCACGCGGTGGGCGTGGATGGGCATGGTGCCTTCCGCCACTATACCCGTGCGCTGCATCTGGGCTTTCCGCCCTATCCGCTGCTGATGGCGCGCGGGCTGCTGTGCCAGGACCTGGGCCGCAACGGCCGAGCGGTGCGGGACCTGGCGCGGGCGCTGACGCTGCATCCGGTCCGGCGGCAGACCTGGCCGATCTATGACGATACGTTGCGTGTAACCTGGCGGCTGGGGTTGGAGAAGCTGGGAATGCGCCAGGCCGGCTGATGGCTGGCCTGAAAATAAAAAGCCGCGGCAAGGATTTTTCGGTTTCGTTTCAATGCATACCATAAGCTTCCGGTGCTTCACGACGCTGTGACGTCGATCTTGTTAACGCCGGGTTGCCTGGGTTTTAACGCTCGGCTCCGACCGATCGGGCCAAATCGGCCCGTGGTCGGATGACGTGAGATGATACATTCAGGACGTGATGAAAACTGGCTGCGCCGCTACGACGCGATGGCGTCACCCGGCGAGGACGATGACCTCGGTGCCATGACGGGGATCCTGCTGTGTGCGATCTCCTCGCTGGTGTTCTGGACGGTGCTGGCATGGGCACTGCTGCGATGAACCCTCGTGCCGCCGTGACACCGGAAGCCTGCCGCCAGCGTGCCGACGCGTTCCTGGCCCTGGGTCGCACGCGGCCCAATGTCGCGTGGCTGTGCACGCAGCTGGCGCGCGGCTGGCTGCGCACGGCGGCCGAGCTGGAAGCCGTGAAGCCGGGGGCGGCGTCGAAGACCCGCATCGTCCGCCGCTGAGGCGGCACGCCCCGCATTGGCGGCAACCGGCGCGATCTGCTGTATTGGCGCCGTGCCGCCTCGATCCCAGACCCTCCCCGCTTTCCTGATCGCCGCCCTGCTGGTCTCGGCCACGGCCCGCGCCGCGTCGGCGCCCGAGGTGCATCGGCTGTGCCTGGACGCGATCCGCGCGGCCGAGGCGCGGTACGGCACGCCGCCCGGGCTGATGGACGCGATCGCCAAGGTGGAAAGCGGGCGGCCCGTCGCGCCGTCGGGGCTGCTGCAACCCTGGCCGTGGACGGTGAATATCGGCGGTATCGGGCAGTTCTTCGAAACACGGGAATCCGCCGTGGCCGCCGTCAGCCGCGGCCTGGCGGCGAATGCCGGCTATACCGATGTCGGCTGCATGCAGGTCAACCTGCAGTTCCATCCCCGCGCGTTCCGGTCGCTGGAGGAAGCCTTCGATCCCGCCGCCAATGTCGACTACGCCGCCCGCTTCCTGGTCAGCCTGCGCGACGCGGCCGGCGGGAACTGGTTCGTCGCGGTGGGGATGTATCATTCACGCTCGCCCGACCTGGCGCATCTGTACCGCGCCCGCGTGACCATGGCCGGCACCACGATCCGCCCCATCGGCGCGGGGCGGATGCGGATCGTGCTGGCGAACGGGCATGTGATGACGATCAACATCAACCGCCAGCCCGCGCGCGCCCGCAAGCAGCGCTCGCCCTGCCAGGTGGCGGCGGTGCTGGGACCCTACATGGCCGCCGCGGCGCGGGCGCGGGCCTGTGCCCCGGCACGGAATCCCGGCGAAGAATGATTGAGTCGCCGCCGCGCACCGCGTAGCGTTCCGCCGACGCGGGCCGCAAGTAACGGCCGCCTTGATTGACGATCCGCAAATAATCATCCGCCGGCGGGCAAACCGCTCGGCCACGAGCAGGAGGCGCGTCATGGTCCATCATGCGTCCACGCCCGGCTTTTCCGCGCGGGCCCGGCTTGCGATCCTGGGGGTGCTGCTGCTGTCCATCGCCCTCGCGGCCTTCCCCGCGGTCGCGCAGAAGCAGGGCGGCACGCTGCGGGTGTACCACCGCGACAGCCCGGCCAACATGTCGATCCACGAAAACGGCACGATCTCGGTCGTGCTGCCGATGATGGGGGTGTTCAACAACCTGGTGATGTACGACCAGGCGAAGCCGCAGAACACGCTCGATTCGATCGTGCCGGACCTGGCCACCGGCTGGCAATGGAGCGAGGACGGCAAGACCCTGACATTCGCGCTGCGCCAGGGCGTGCAATGGCACGACGGCAAGCCGTTCACCGCGGCGGACGTGAAGTGCACGTTCGACCTGCTGATGGGCAAGTCGAAGGATGCGTTCAAGATCAACTCCCGCGCCGGGTGGTATACGAACCTGGAGTCCGTGACGACCGCCGGCGCCTTCACCGCGGTGTTGCATCTGAAACGACCGCAGCCGGCGCTGCTCGCGCTGCTGGCCTCGGGCTTCTCCCCGGTCTATCCGTGCCATGTGGCGCAGCGGGACATGCGCCTGGCGCCGGTCGGGACCGGGCCGTTCAAGTTCGTGGAGTTCAAGGTCAACCAGTCGATGAAGGTGGTGCGCAACCCGCAGTACTGGAAACCCGGCAGGCCGTACCTGGATGGGATGGAGTTCACGATCATCCCCAACCGGTCCACCGCGATCCTGGCCTTCGTGGCCGGCAAGTTCGACATGACCTTCCCGTTCGAGGTGTCGATCCCGCTGCTGAAGGATGTCCGGACCCAGATGCCGCAGGCGGTGTGCGAGGTGACGCCGACCAACACCGCGCCCAACGTGCTGATGAACCCGGTGCCGCCGTTCGACAACCTGGAGATCAGGCGCGCGGTGGCGATGGCACTGGACCGCAAGGCGTTCATCGACATCCTGACCGAGGGCGAGGGCGATATCGGCACCGCCATGCTGCCGGGCCCCGAGGGGCAATGGGCGATGCCCGAGGCGATGCGCCGCACCCTGCCGGGATACGATCCCGATCTGGCTGCCAGCCGCGACAAGGCGCGCGCCATCATGCGGGCGCACGGCTACGGGCCGGACAACAGGCTGAAGGTGAAGGTCTCGGCACGCAACCTGGCGGTGTATCGCGATCCCGCGGTGATCCTGATCGGGCAGTTGAAGGACATCTATATCGACGGCGAGCTGGACCCGGTCGAGACCGCGATCTGGGTGCCGAAGCTGATCCGGCGCGAATACCAGATGGCGCTGAGCATCGTCGGCAACGGGGTGGATGACCCGGACCAGGGATTCCCCGAGAACTACGCCTGCGGGTCGCGCACCTACATGGATTACTGCAACCCCGAGCTGGATCGGCTGGCGGCCGAACAATCGGCGCAGCGGGACCAGGGGTTGCGGCGGAAGATGGTGTGGGAGATCGACCGGCGGCTGACCGCGGACGCGGTGCGGCCGATCCTGTACTACATCCGCGCCGGGACGTGCTGGCGGCCCGAATTGAAGGGGCTGAAGGTGATGGTCAACAGCACGTTCAACGGCTGGCGGATGGAGGATGTCTGGCTGGACCGGTGATACCGGCCGCCTGGCCCGCCCCCGGGGTCTGCCCCGGAGCCCGCCCCGGGGTCCGTTACGGGCCGCGGGGCGGTGTCGGATCAGCCCTTCTTCTCGACCAGCGGGCAGCCGCCCTTGTCGAGCGGACGGATGACCTCGGCGGCGGGGATCTGCGCCAGGACCTTGTAGAAATCCCACGGCCCCTTCGATTCCTCGGGGGTCTTGACCTGCACCAGCCAGGCATCGCGCACCAGGCGGCCGTCCTCGCGGATCCGGCCGTTCTTCACGACCATGTCGTTGACCGGCATTTCCCGCATCTTCTTCATCACCGCGCCGGTCTCGTCGGTGCCAGCGGCCTGCACCGCTTTCAGGTAGTGCATGGTGGCGCCGTAATCGGACAGGTGGATGTAGTTCGGCGGCGTGCCGTGGCGCGCGAGGAAGCGGGCCGAGAAGGCGCGGGTCTCGTCATTCAGGTCCCAATAGCCGAAATCGGTCACCACCAGCCCCGCGGCCGCCTTCAGGCCCAGCGAGCGGATGTCGTGGATCACGGCCAGCAGCGCGGCGACGCGCATGCCGCCCTTGGCCAGGCCGAACTCGGCCGCCTGCTTGACCGAGTTGATGGTGTCGCCACCGGCATTGGCCAGGCCCAGCACCTGCGCGCCCGAGCCCTGGGCCTGCAGCAGGAACGCCGAGAAATCCGAGGTATTGAGCGGTGCGCGCGAGGACCCGACCACCTTGCCGCCGGCGGCGGTGACGAAGCCCGCGGTGTCACGCTCCAGCGCATGGCCGAACGCATAGTCGGCGGTCAGGAAATACCAGCTGTTGCCGCCCTGCTTGGTGACCGCGGTGCCGGTGCCGGCGGGCAGCGCATAGGTGTCGAAGG
>CAYZKM010000061.1:0-14920 GCA_964478525.1 uncultured Bifidobacterium sp. | reverse complement strand
CGGTGGTGGTGAACACGGCGCCCGTCGGCTCGACGATCGACTGCAGGCCGGGATCGGTCTTGTCGCCCGTGCTGTTGGCGAACCACAGCAGGCCCGAGCCGTTGTTGATCGCGATGCCCAGCGGGTTGGAGACCGGGGGCAGCACATCGCCGCTGGCACCCTGCGGCATGAACATGCGGGCCTGGGCGGTGAACAGTTGCACCCGGGTCTCGACCGGGGTCATCGGGCGGGACTTCACGGCCAGGTCGGGCGGAATGACCACGACGTCGCCGCCGACGGGGTCGATGGACAGCACCGCGCCCTGTGCGAAATCGCCGCGCGCCGGCTGGGCACCGAAATTGGATGTGCTGGTCACCAGCAGGCGCCGCCGGTCCAGCACCTGCTGCGGCTGGTGATAGGTCGCCCAGGCCGGATCGTTGTAGGCGGCATTGTCCGGGTGGAAGAAGCCGACCTGCGCGATGGCCGCGGCCCCGGGCAGCCCGACGGCGACCACCCGTCCGGGCAGCAGCGGCGGGGCGGTCGATTCCTGCGCCCGTGCCGCCGCGATGGCGCCGAATGCCGCCAGGCACACCGCCAGTGCCAGGCAGGTTCGGCGGCTGGTCCGGGGTGCGGGCTCGGCGGATCGAGGGTCGATGGGCGTGGGATGACGGTGGGGCACGGCCTGGTCTCGGGTTCGTCCGCCCCGGGTCATATCCCAGCCGGGCCCGGCAATGCCAGAGCCTGGCGTGGTCCAGCCCGGCATGGCATCGCCCGCCGCGGTGTGGCCCGGCAGGCGCGGTGTGGCCGGAAACCACCGTCACGGCTGAAATTAACATTGTTTCAACGGAAAGTTAACGAATAAGGACGATCCGACCCTGGATAGACCCGGGCAGGAATGGCCGCATATGAAGCGCGGCCCGGAACGGGTGGCGGGCAGCGCCGGCCCGGCGATTCCTGTTCAATCAAGTAATCAGCCCATATCATAACATATTTTGAAGATATAGGCTCATAATTGACATTTTTGGTACTGGATTATTTGTTGAATTCCTGTGACCATTGCGAAACTGGCTCGTCGCCATATCATCCGTCCAACGAAAAGAAGTGCGCATGTCCCGAAAATTGCTCGTCGTCGATGACCAGGCTGGAATCACCCGGGTGATCAGCCTGATCGCAAGCGAACTCGGCTATGACGTCACCGTCCTGAACGACCCGACCCAGGCAACGGAAGCATTCATCGACTGCAAGCCCGATGTCCTGCTGCTGGACATGGTCATGCCGGAAAAGGACGGCATCGATGTCCTGAACGAGATCCTGCTGACCGGCATCGCCTCCCGCGTCGTGCTGACATCGGGCTTCAGCGACGCCTATCTGCGCCTCGCGCAGTCCGTCGCGCGGTTCCACGACCTGGAGGATGTCAGCGTCCTGCGCAAACCCTTCCGCAAGCAGGAACTCGTCTCGCTGCTGGCCTGAACGTGATCCGGACCGGCGCAGAAACCACCCCGCAGGCGGCGATCGGCTCTGGGCCATGGTCGGCACGGGCGTCGGCGACACCCGAAGCCGCCCGCGCGATCCGGGCACGAAGGCTGCCGCCCGTGATCAATCCGTCCCGTAGAACCGGTCCCCCGCATCCCCCAGACCGGGGCAGATATAGCCACGCTCGTCCAGGCAGCGGTCGATCGCCGCGGTGAATACCGGCACCGCCGGGCACGCCGCCTGGAACCGGCGCAGCCCCTCGGGTGCCGCCAGCAGGCACATGAAACGCAGATCCGTCACGCCGGCCTGGTGCAGCCGCGCCACCGCCGCCACGGCCGATCCGCCGGTGGCCAGCATCGGATCCACCAGAATGGTGCGCCGGGCGCCGATATCCGCCGGCAGCTTCAGATAATATTCCCGCGACAGCAGCGTCGCCTCGTCGCGCGCCAGGCCGATATGCCCCGCCCGCACGCCGGGGATCAGGTCCAGCACCCCCTCGGCCAGGCCATTCCCGGCGCGCAGGATCGACACCACGCACACCCCCTGGCCCAGCACCGGCGAGCGGAGCGGTTCCAGCGGCGTCTCGATCGCGACCGGCATCAGCGTCAGGTCGCGCGTCGTTTCATAGGCCAGCATCTGCCCGACCTCGCGCAAGGTCTGGCGGAACAGCGCGGTGCCGGTCCGCCGGTCGCGCAGCACCGTCAGCTTGTGCTGCACCAGCGGGTGGTCCACCACGGTCACCATCGGAAACGTCCCTGTCATCGACCCATCCCCCCAACGCAATTCCGGCGACCTGACTGGCGACCGGACTGGCGACCGGACTGGCGCCCGGACTGGCGCCCCTGGCGCCCCGGCCCGGTTTCTGGAACAGTTTCCGCCACGAACGAACAGGAGGAAACACCATGGGCGCGGACAGCAAGACCGCCGTCGTCACCGGGTCTGCCAGTGGCATCGGCCGAGCGATGGCGCTTGGGCTGGTCGGGGCGGGGTTTGGCGTGGTGGCGGTGGACCGCAACGCGCAGGCACTGGCATCGCTGCCGGCCGAGGCCGCGGGCAAGCCCGGTTCGATCACGCCGTTCCAGGCCGACCTCGCGGACCAGTCCTCGTTCCAGAAGATCGTCCAGGCCGCGCTGGCGATCTCCGGGCGGATCGATGTGCTGGTCAACAATGCCGGCATCGGACAGGCCTCGGTGCGGGACAGCTACGGCAACAACCCGATCCGGTTCTGGGACGCCTCGCCCGAGCATTGGGCGCGCTTCCTCGCGGTGAACGCGACCGCCCCGATCATGATGGCGCAGGCCGTGGTGCCGCACATGCTGAAGGCGGGTGCGGGCAGGGTGATCACCGTCACCACCAGCCTGGGCACCATGGTGCGCGAGGGCTACCTGCTGTACGGGTCCTCGAAGGCCGCCGCCGAATCGGCGATGGCGGTGCTGGCCGCGGACCTGGCCGGATCGGGCGTGACCTCGAACGTGCTGGTGCCGGGTGGGGTGACCGATACGCCGCTGGTCGGCACCGCGCGTGGCGACCGCTCGAAGATGCTGCGGCCCGAGATCATGGTCCCGCCGCTGCTATGGCTGGTCTCGGACGCCGCCGCCGGGGTCAATGCCCGCCGCTTCGTCGCCGCCGACTGGGACACCGCCCTGCCCGGCGACGCGGCGGCCGAGAAGGCCGGCGTGCCCATCGCCTGGCTGGGCATCGCGCGGATGCCGATCGAGCCGACCTGACCGCGCGGCCCTATCCGCCGGCGGGTTGCTTCTTCTCGACCGGCGGATAGCGGCGCAGCAGGTAGACCATCAGCCCCATCGAGGGCATCGCCGTGAACATGCACACGACATAGAACCAGACCCAGCCGATCGAGGCGGCCAGCACGCCGGACACGCCGCCCACGGTGTGGATGGCGAAGGCCGGCACCGATGACAGCAGCGCGTAATGGGTCGCGGTGAAGGCCAGCGAGCACAGCCCCGACAGATAGGTCAGGAACGCCGCGTCGGCCATGCCCTGGGCAAATGCCTCGACCGAGACGGTGACGAACAGCATGTGCCGCTCGCCGGCCGACAGCGCCAGCACGACATACATCACCATCGCCAGCGTCTGTGTCCAGCCGGTCCACAGCAGGGCGCGCCCGACGCCGATGCGCGCGACCAGCCACCCGCCGCAGGTGATCCCGACCAGCGTCGCGCCCAGCGAGAACGGCCCGGTCGCGGCGATGGTCGTGCGCTCGAAGCCAAGCGAGCGATAGAAGGGCGCGGTCATGATCCCGCCCATCGCCTCGCCCAGCTTGAACAGGGCGACGAAGGCCAGGATCACGAAGGCGCCGGGCCGGGTGAGGAAATCCTTGAACGGATCAACCACCGCATGGCGCACGCGGGCGCCCAGGCCATGCAGCTTCTGTTGCGCCTGCATGGCGGGTTCGGGTGCCAGCAGGGTCACGGCGATGCCGACGCTCAGCAGCGCGGCCACGCCCAGCAGGGCCGCATGCCAGCCGATGATCCCGGCCGAGGCGATCACGCCCGAGGTCGAGATCAGCAGCGCGACGCGATAGCCCCAGACATAGGCGGCCAGCGCGCCGCCCTGCATGCGTTCGGGGAACAGCTCGATGCGCCAGGCGTCGACGACGATATCCTGGCTGGCCGAGAGGAACGCCACTGCCGCGGCCGCCGCGATTGCCGCGGCCGGCGCGGCCACCGGGTTGGACAGCGCCAGGAAGGTCGCGGCCGCAACCAGGGCGGGCTGGATCGCCAGCAGCCAGCCGCGCCTGCGGCCGAAGCGGGCCAGGCCGGCGGGCGGGTCGGTCTGGTCCAGCACCGGGGCCCAGAGGAATTTCAGCGAATAGGCCAGGCCGATATTGGCGGTCAGGCCGATCATGGCCAGCGACACGCCGCCCTCGGACAGCCACAGGCGGAAGGTGAAGCCGGACAGCGGCAGCGGCAGACCGGCGACGAACCCGTAGGCCGCCATGAACCAGATCCGCCGGTCAGCCAGCATCCGCGGGGCCTCTGCCCCGGTCGTCGCCTCGCTCACGCCGGCATGTTGGCGTCGCCCCGGCCGAGGGCACGCTGCATGTAGACCACGTCCAGCCAGCGGCCGAACTTCACCCCGGCGGATTTCAGGATGCCGACGCGCTGGAAGCCCAGGCTGGCATGCACCCCGATCGATCCGACATTTTCCGAATCGCCGATCACCGCGATCATCTGGCGCATGCCCTGCGCGGTCGCGTCGTCGATCAGCTGCTGTACCAGCGCCTTGCCCACGCCCTGCCCGCGCACATCCTCGCGCACATAGATGCTGTTCTCGACGCAGTAGCGATAGGCGGAGCGGTCGCGGAACTGGGTGAAGTAGGCATAGCCGAGGATGCCGGTCGCGTCGGTCGCGACCAGCCAGGTGCAGCCATGGTCGACGACATGGCGGAACCTGGCGGCCATGTCCTCGGCCGAGGGCGGTTCCTCGTCGAACGTGCCGGTGCCATGCAGGACGTGATGGGCGTAGATCGCCTGGATTTCGGGGATGTCGGCCTCGGTGGCGGGGCGAATCTGCATGCAGGCGGGTCCTGTGCTGGGCATCGGTCACGCGATCATAGGGCCTGGCCGAGTCGGCAGAAAGCACCGCGCTGGCCCTGGCCGCAGGGTCACGCCGGTCGGGATCGTACCGGCGTGCCGATCATGCGATCCGACAGCGAAAGCGCGCGCGCCGGGCGTTCACCGTCAGCCGCGGGACGCCCTATCGCAGCAGCGCCGCGTCCAGCCGGTAGAACCGCGTCGCGGTGCCATGGAACAGCGCGGCCTTCTCGGTTTCGGAACAGGCCGCGGCGATGCGCTTGTAGGCGTTCCAGATCGGCACATACCCGCACATGCCCTTGTCGACAGGGAAGTTGCTCTCGAACATGCAGCGATCTGCGCCGAACGCCTCGATACAGGTCTCCATGTGCGGGCGCCAGGCGGCGGCAAGCTCGCCCGACGAGGGCGGCAGCGGCGCGTCGTGGAAATCGAGTCCGCGGATGGTCATCGCCTGTCCGCCCAGCTTCAGCGTGACGTTCGGGCAGGATGCCAGCTCCCGCAGATCGGTCCGCCAGCGCGCAAAGGTCTCCGCCGGGTCGGCCGCATGCGGGCCGATGCGGATCGGACCGCCGCAGTGATTGGCCAGGATCGGCAGGTCGGGGAAAGCCCGGGCCAGCGCGGTCAGCTCCGGCAGTTGCGGATGATACAGCGAGCTTTCGTATGACAGCCCGTATTGGCGCAACCGCCCGACGCCGGCGCGGAAGCCGGGATCGGCCAGAATTCCGGCCGGCGCGGGGGCCGAGGTGCGGGTGATGATCGCCGGGTCCCAGCCCGCGCTCTGGCGGATGCCGCGGAACCGTCCCTGGCCGGCGGCGACATGGGCCTCCAGCACCGGGTCGATCCGTGCCCCGATGCGGAAGTCGCAATACCCGACGATCCCCGCGCAGATGCCGCGATGGCCGAGCGTGGCGGCCTGTGCGGCGATGCCGGCGACGAAGACCGTCTCGCCCACCGGCTTCAGCTCGGGCGGGCCGTCGGGGTGGAAGGCGGTGCCGCACTGGATATAGACGGTTGCCCGGACATTGTGCCCGGCACCCAGATCGGCGAGCAGTTCATCCAGGAAATACCGCCCGGATTCGCGATCCCACAGATGGTGATGCGCATCGACGATCGGCAGGTCGGGCTCCAGCACCGCCTCGCGCAGCCGGCCCAGCCAGGCGTCGTTCACATGCGGATGCGGATAGGCCCTGGCTTCGACGGACATGGCGCGGTCTCCCGGTTGGTTTCCCCGGCCCGCAGCATAGCGGATCCGCGGCCGGCCGGCTCCCCTACCTGCTGTCCCGCGCGTTCCATTTCAGCGGCCCACGGAACGGGCGCATGTCGGGATAGCCGCTGACCGCCCAGGCCCCGTCCACCAGCAGGCTGGCGCCCGAGACATAGGCGGCATCGTCGCTCGCCAGGTACAGCGACGGGGCGGCGATCTCCTCGGGCTGGGCGGGGCGGCCCATCGGGATGCGCGCAACGAAGGCGGCCAGCGCGTCGGGGTTGTCGAAATGCCGCCGCGTCAGCGGGGTCTGCACCAGCCCGGGCAGGATGGCGTTCACCCGGATGCCGAATTCGGCGAACTCCAGCGCGCCGTTCCTGCTGAGTGCCTCGACCCCCGCCTTGGCCGAGACATAGGCCGACCCCGCATGCATCGGCACATGCGCGTTCAGCGACGCGACATTGACGATCGCGCCGCCGCCACCCTGGCGGATCATCTGCCGGGCCTGGTGCTTCATGCCGAGGAAAACGCCCTTCAGGCACAGATCGACGGTGAAGTCCCATTCGTCCTCGGCCAGGTCGACGATGTAGCCGGGGCGCGAGGCGCCGGCGACGTTGAACGCGGCGTGCAGCGCGCCGAACCGCTCGACCGCCAGGGCCACCAGCGCCTCGGCATCGGCTTCCACCGTCACGTTGGCGGTGGCCCCGGCGAAGCGGTCGCCGAGTTCGGCGCCCAGCGCGGCGATGCCCGCATCGTTCAGGTCGCCCACCACCACGCACGCACCCTCGGCGTGCAGCCGGCGCGCCATGGCCTGGCCGATGCCCGATGCCCCGCCGGCGACCAGCGCGACCTTTCCCTTGAACCTGTCCGGCGTCATCCGTTCCTCCCGCGCATTAACCGTTCCCTAATCCGGCCGTGTTTTCCTGGGTTCACGGCGATGGGTCCGACGGAGCCTGCATGCAAGTCTCGGCTGGGATCAAGGTGCGCGCCCGTGGGCTGGTGTGGGACGTGGTGGCAGCCGACCCGTCCGGCCCCGAGAACCGGCTGCGCCTGCGCTGCTGTTCGGGCGACATGGCCGGGCTGGAATGGGACATCCTGCACCCGTTCGAGCCGGTGGACATCGCCCGCCTGGACCCCGACCCCGCGGCGGTCGGCTCGGCCGAGGCCTGGCGGTTGCACCATATCGCCTGCCTGCTGGACCAGCGGCCCGGCCCCGCCGCGATGATGGCCGCCGCTCCCGGACGGGTCACGATCGAGGCATATCAGTTCGTGCCGCTGATGCGGGCGCTGGAGATGCCCCGGCCGCGCCTGCTGCTGGCCGACGGGGTGGGCCTGGGCAAGACGGTGCAGGCCTGCCTGATCGCCACCGAACTGATCGCCCGCCGCCAGGCGCACCGCATCCTGGTCGTCACCCCCGCCGGCCCGCTGCTGGCGCAATGGGCGCGCGAACTGACCGACCGGTTCGGCCTGCGCCCCACCATCATCGCCGACGCCGCCGCGCTGCGGGCGCAACGGCACGCGCTGGAACTGGGCGGCAACCCGTTCGACACCATGGCGCTGTGCCTGACATCGCTGGATTTCGCCAAGCAGGATGCGGTCCTGCAGGCGCTGGAGCGCAGCACCTGGGACCTGGTCATCATTGACGAGGCGCATCACTGCGCCGGGTCCGCCGTCACGGCCGAGCGGGAGGAGACCCAGCGCCGCCGCCTGGCGGAGGTGCTGGCGGAACGCAGCGATGGGCTGCTGCTGTTGAGCGCGACACCGCATGACGGCGACGATGCCCGCTTCGCCTCGCTGGTCGCGCTGCTGGATCCCAGCCTGGTCGATGGCACGGGCCGGCTGCTGGGGCTGGCGTATCGACGCCATGTCATTCGCCGGCTGAAGGCGCATCTGCGCGATCCCGCCACCGGCCGCCCGCTGTTCCGCAACCGCGTGGTCACCCCGGTGGCGATCGACGTGGCGGATGCGGCGATGGCGCCCGCGCGGGCGTTCCACCGCGCCCTGTCGGACTTCGTCGCCCCCCGCCTGCGCCGGTCGGGGCGGGCACGCCACCCGACGGATTCCCTGGCCTTCGTCGGGCTGCTGAAACGATCCGTCTCCACCATCGCCGCCTGCGTGGCGACGCTGCGGGTGATCGCGGACCGGTACGACGCGCAGGCCGCGGACGACCCCGCACTGCGCCGCGAACGGGCCCGCGCCCTACGGCTGTATCGACGCCGCCTCGCCCGCTACGGCGTCCTCGACCCGCCCGCGGAACAGGACCAGGCTCGGCTGGAGGCCGACGGCATGGCGGCGGTGCTGCGCGATGACGATGCCGACGCCACCGCGCTGCGCCGGCTGATCACGGCGGGGGAGCACGCGGTGGCGCGTGATCCGAAGCTGGATGCGCTGGGCCGCGAGATCAGGCTGATCCGCGCCGGTGCGCCGGACGCCAATATCCTGGTATATACGGAATACGCCGACAGCCAGGACACCGCCGTCGCCTGGCTGCGTGCCGATCCGGCGATCGCCGGGGACATCCTGGCGATCAGCGGGCGCGACCCGGAACCGGTGCGCGCCATCACCACCGACCGCTTCGGCGCGGACGGGCCGATCGTGCTGGTCAGCACCGACTCGCTGGCCGAGGGGCTGAACCTGCAGCGGCGCTGCCACCACCTGCTGCATCTGGACCTGCCGTACAACCCGAACCGGCTGGAACAGCGCAACGGCCGCATCGACCGCTATGGCCAGGCGCACGATCCCGACATCCGCTATCTATACCTGCCGGGCACGTTCGAGGAGCGGGTGCTGCTGCGCCTGATCGCGAAATATGAACACGCCCGGGCGGCGCTGGACGCGATGCCCGACACGCTGGGCGTGACCGCCGATGCCGATGCCCTGGCCGCCCCGCTGGTGCAGGGCTTCGCCGAGGAGCAGGCACGCCTGTTCCCGCCCGCCCCGTCGCCGATCCGCACGCTGGATCGCATGGCCGAGGACCTGGACGCCGATATCTGGCGCGACATGCTGCGCGAGATCGACCGCGCCTATGATGGGTTCGAGCCGATGGCCGTCCGCCATGGCTGGGCCTCGGGCGTCGGGCTGAACGCCGACCCGCGCCTTCTGGCAGGCGGGGCAGCCGCCCATGACGCGGCGCGGGCCATGACGGGCGGGATCGATCCGGCGCGCTTCGTCGCCGCCGCCATCCGTGCCGATGGCGGGCGCATCGATGGCGAGACCTGGCACCTGCCCCCCGCCTGGCTCGCCGGCCCCGAGGCCACGCTGCACGTCACCGGCGATCCGGCCCGGATGCGCGATGCCGACGGACATCCGCTGGCCTGGCTCGGGTCGTCCCACACGCTGCTGCGGCGTGCCATCGACCGGGTACGCAAGGGAGAGGTGGCGACCGCGGCCGGCCGGACCGACTCGCGCGTCGCCGCCGTGCGGTCGGCCGCCGTCTCGCGTCCCGCCGCGCTGCTGACCTATGCCATCGAAATCCAGAGCGCCCGCCGGCTGGAATGGCGGCGTGTGATCGGCGTGCGCCTGGCACGCCGCGGCACGCCTGCGGTGCTGACGGACGCCGCCGCCTGGCTCGCATTTGCCGAGGCGCCCGATGCCGCCGGCAGACCATGGCATGACGTTTTCGCTGCCTGGCTGCCCGCCCGGATGGACGCGGCGCGAGCGGCGGCGGCGGCGGCGCTGCCGGACCTGGCCAGGGATTTCACCGCGGCGCATCGGGACGCCGTGGCACGGGAAACCGCCTGGCTCGATCGCTGGCTGTCCCACCGCGCGGCCGGCCTGTGCGGCGCCTGGTCGGCCGCCACGCCCGATCTGTTCGGTTTCATCCCGGCCCGGCCCGCCTGGAAGACGCATCCCGACACGCTGGAGCGGCTGGCCGCCTTCGCCGCCGATGCCGCCAACCCGCCCGACCGGCGCCAGCAAGCCCGATCGGTCGTCGCCTACTACACCCATCGGGTGGCGGCGGCGGCTGATCGCGCCCGCCTGACCCCACCCCGGCTGCTGCCGGTCGGGCTGTTGCTGCTGCTGCCGGCGTGAACGCCGGGACCGGCTGGGAATCGGTGGGGCCAGCCCTGGGCGCGGGCTTCCTGCACCACGACATCGGCCCGGTGCTGCGCCGCCTGGGCATCGTGCCTCCTGACGGACCCACCCTGGCTGCCGCCTGGTCCGCCCTGGCCACCCGATTGCGCCGGCTGGGCGACACCGGCGGCCCGCGCCATGTGCTGAACCAGGTGATCGCCCCGCTCGCCACCGCCCTGGGCTATGCCGACCCCGTGCGGCAGGACCCGGTGGCGACGCGGGAGGGCACCGAGGATGGTGGCTTCCTGCTGCCCTGCCACACCGGCACCGGCCTCCGCGCCTGGGCCGTCGGCACCGACACGCCGCTGGACGCGCCACGCGCCAGCCGGAGTGGACGCCACGACCCCGCCCGCGCGGCCCATCGCGTGCTGCGCGCCAGCCGCGAGACCGCCGGGCTGCTGACCGACGGGGCCGAACTGCGCCTGCTGCTGAGCGACCCGGCCTTGCCGGACAGCCATCTCGCGATCCCGCTGGGCGGGGCGGATGGCTGGCGCGCCCGCCCCGACCCGCCCGACTCGTTGGCCCTGCTGCTGTGCCTGGCCGGCGCCACCACCCTGCCTCGCCTGCCCGATCTGCTGTCCGCCGCCAGGCTGCACCAGGCCCGCGTCACCACCGGGCTGCGGGCGCAGGCGCGGGCGGCGCTGGAAGCCTTCCTGCAGGCCGTGCTGGATCATCCGGACAACAGGCTGCCGCGGTCACCCGAGACCGCCGCCGCGCTGTGGCACGACGGGCTGATCCTGGTCTACCGGCTGCTGTTCATCCTGAAGCTGGAGAGCGCGGCCGACCCCGCCCGTGCCTTCAGCTTCGCCGCCACCCGCCTGTGGCGAGAGAGCCTGTCGCCCAACCTGGCATTGGGCCCGCTGGTGCGCCGCAATCTCGATCTCGGCCACGACACCGGCGCGCTGCTGGAGGACGGGGTGCGCCTGCTGTTCCGCTGCTGCCGTGACGGGCTGACCGCCGGAGAGATCGCGATCGCACCGCTGGGCGGGGCGCTGTTCGGGCCGGACACGATGCCTGCGCTGGAAGCGCTGCGCTGGGGCGATCGCGCCACCGCCCATCTGCTGGACCGGCTGCTGTGGACCACCCCCCGGTCCCGCCCGCGCGAGCGGGTGCATTACGGCGCGCTGGATGTCGAGGACCTGGGCAGCGTCTACGAATCGCTGCTCGACCTGGAACCCGCCATCGGCGCACCCCCGATGGTCCGCACCCGCCGTGTCCGGCCGGAAGCCGCGCCCCCCGGCCTGGCCGAACCCGGCGCGATCATCCCGCCGGGCCGGTTCCATCTGCGCCCGGGCGCCGCCCGCAAAGCCACCGGCGCCTACTACACCCCGCACGCCTTCGTGAGTTTCCTGGTACGGGAGACACTGGCCCCGCGCCTGGCCGCGATCAGCCCCGAGCACGATCCCGACCCGGTGGCGATCCTGGCCTTGCGTGTCGTCGATCCCGCTTGCGGCAGCGGGCATTTCCTCGTCGAGGCCTGCCGCCATCTCGGCCAGGCGCTGCTGGCGGCGTGCCGGTCCTGCGATGCCGACCCTGCGCGGTTCGGCCACCGGCTGGATGCGCTGCCCGACCCGGACGGGCAGCTGCGGGCCTATCTGCCCAGCCGCTCGGGCGGGGCGGTGGCCGAGCAGCGCGCGCTGGCGCTGTGCCGGCGGCTGGCCGCGGTGCATTGCCTGTACGGGGTCGACACCAACCCGCTGGCCGTAGAGCTGGCGAAACTGTCGCTCTGGCTGGAATCCCATGCCGAGGGCCTGCCGCTGACCTTCCTGGATCACCGGCTGCTGGCCGGGGATTCCCTCGCCGCGCCGTTCTTCGCCGACCTCGCATGCCTGCCGGTGGGCGGCCAGCCGCTCGATCCGCTGCTGGCCCATGGCATCGCCGACAGGCTGGCCGCCATGCATGCCACCGCTCTGGAACAGGTCCGCGCCCTGCAGGCGACGATCGGGCGGGACCTGGCCGACCTGACGCTGAAACAGGCGGCGAAGCGGCGGCTGGACGCGGCGCGCGCGCCGCTGCTGGGCCTGGCGCGGGCCTGGTCGGGGGCGGTGATGCTGGGCACGCGGGACGCCGATGACGAGTATCTGGCCCTGGCCCGCCACATCGCCGACACCGGCACCTTCCCGGCCGCGCCGTCGGCCCGCCAGCAGGCGATCGCGGCGGCGGGCGCGGCCGCCCTGCCGTGGGACCTGACCTTCCCCGAGGTCTTCGCCGCCGGCGGGTTCGACGTGATCCTGGGCAACCCACCCTGGGATGTGGTGCAGCACAACACACGCGACTTCATCGCCCGCCATGACCCGGCGGTGCTGGACGCCCCGGACCGGGGCGCGCAGGCGGCGATCGAACGGCGCGTGCTGTCCGATCCGGCCATCGCCGCCACCTTCGATGCCTATCGCGCCGGCTTCCAGCGGCAGAAGCGCCTGGCCAGCCGCCTGTTCCGCCATCAGCGGGTCGGCGACGGGCGCGGCTCGACCGCGGGGAACCTGGACCTGTTCCGCCTGTTCGCCGAACGGGCGATCCGTCTGGCCGCGCCCGACGGGGCGGTGGGCCTGCTGCTGCCCTCGGCGTTCCACGCCAACGAGGGCAGCACGGGCATCCGGCGGCTGTTCCTGGAAAACGGGCTGGAAACCTGCTTCTCGTTCGAGAACCGGGCCGGCATCTTCGACATCGACAGCCGCTTCCGCTTCGCCCTGGTGGTGGCGCGCCGGCCCGGACCCGCCACCGCGCTGCGCTGTGCCTTTTACCTGGATGCGATCGGGCAGACCGAGGACCCGGGCCGGCTGATGACCTATGACAGGGCCTTCATCGACCGGGTCGATCCGGTGCACCACACCCTGCTGGAACTGCGCGGGCCGGCCGAGGCACGCGTCGCCCGGGTGCTGTTCACCCAGGCGCTGACCTTCGGGCGCTGGTGCGCCGAGGCCGGCATCAGGCTGGGGCGCGACCTGCACATGACCGGCGACGCCCACCGCTTCACCCCGGCCGATGGGCGCATGGGGTCCGGCGGTTGGCTGCCCCTGCACGAAGGCAAGACCTTCCACCAGTATACCGACCGCTGGGACACGCCGGTGCGCACGATGGTCCACATCGACGCGCTGGCCGACAAGCGCCTGGTGCGCGCGGCCGCCGCCCATCCGCGCCTGGCCTTCCGCGACATCGCCCGGTCCACTGACCAGCGCTGCGCCATCGCCGCCATCCTGCCCGCCGGGGTGGTGGCCGGTCACACCGTCACCATCGAGAAGACGCCGCATTCCCGCCGCCCCGAGGCCGCCCTGGCGCTGTGCGCGCTGATGAACAGCTTCGTCTTCGACTGGCTGGTCCGACTGAAGACGGCAACCCATCTGTCGCTGTACCTGCTGGACGGGCTGCCGGTGCCGCGCTTCGACGCCGCCACCGCGGCATCCCTGGCCGATGCCGCGGCGCGCCTGTCCGCCAGCCCCGGGCCGGACCCGGCCGAGCGCAGGGCGTTGCGGGCCCGGATCGATGCCGTGGTGGCGCATGCCTATGGCCTCGGCCAGGCCGGGTACGCGCGCATCCTCGCCGGCTTCAACCACAAGGCCTGGCCCGACGCCCCCACCCTGTGCCTGGCCGCCCATGCCCGGCTCCGCCCACCCGGCAGCGGTTTGCCGCGCTCGGCAAACCGCTCTATTGCCCACCCATGCCAGACGAAACCGACGCACGGCTCGCCGCCCAGTACGAGGCCTATCCCTATCCCCGCCGCGACCCGCGCGACGAGGCCAGGCGGCTGATCGTCGGCAGCCCCGGCTACCTGCACGAAATCGACTATTGGGTGTTCGGCGCGCGCCGCCCGGCTAGCCGGCCGCTGCACGCGCTGTTCGCCGGCGGCGGCACCGGGGATGGGACGCTGATGCTGGCCCAGCAGATGACGCAGGAAAACCGCGCGGGCTCGGTCACCTGGCTCGACCGGTCCACCGCGTCGCTGCAGATCGCCCGCGCGCGGGCCGAGGCGCGGACGCTGACCAACATCGTGTGGGAGCAGCGCTCGCTGCTGGACCTGGCGTCATCGGGGCTGGGGCCGTTCGACTACATCGATTGCTGCGGCGTGCTGCACCACCTGCCCGATCCTGCGGCGGGGCTGCGGGCGCTGACGTCGGTGCTGGCGCCCGGCGGCGGGATGGGGCTGATGGTCTATGCCCCGCATGGGCGCACCGGGGTCTATATGGTGCAGGACGCGCTGCGGCTGCTCGCCCCGCCCGAGGAGGCCCCCGCCGAGCGGCTGGACGCGGCCCGGCGGGTGATGCGGCACCTGCCGCAGACGAACTGGCTGCGCCACAACCGCTTCTTCGACGACCACATCAATGGCGGCGATGCCGGGCTGTACGACATCCTGCTGAACCCGCGCGACCGCGCCTATACGGTGCCGGCGTTCGATGCGCTGCTGGCCGAAGCCGGGCTGAGCGTCACCTGCTGGGTGGAGCCGATCCGCTACGACCCGATCCCCCTGCTGCCCGATCCGCGCCTGCGCGCGCGGGTGGAGCGGCTGGACGCGCTGGAAAAGGCCGCGCTGGCCGAGGCGCTGGCCGGCAACATGGCGGTCCACATCGTCTACTGCACCCGCCACCAGGATGTGCCGGTGCCGGCGGACCCCGCCGATGACGGCGCGGTGCCGGTGCTG
>CAYZKM010000060.1:0-14921 GCA_964478525.1 uncultured Bifidobacterium sp. | reverse complement strand
ATCATGGGGCCAAGCGGCAAGGTGCCTGGGCTGTACTACGCCTTTGGCTTTTGCGGCCATGGCTTCCAGCTCGGCCCCGGGGTGGGCGACACGATGGCCGAGCTGATCGCCACCGGGGCGACCGCGACGCCGCTGGCGCCGTTCCACATCGCCCGTTTCGCCGCGCCGGGCGGCTGAGAGACCCCCGCTTTCGGCGCTTGCACAGGCAGGGCGGCTGTGTATGTTCCGCCCCGTCGTGCCTGATCCGGAGGGATGGCCGAGCGGCTTAAGGCGCACGCTTGGAAAGCGTGTGTGCGTGAAAGCGTACCGTGGGTTCGAATCCCACTCTCTCCGCCAGTCTCAAATATATATCTACATCTTTTCGCGGTTCGGCAGCCGGTCTACCCTTGGGTCCGCGCGACGAATCGCGCCGGCAGGCTCCGCGAGGCAATCCACCGTCCAGGCGAATT
The DNA here is from genome assembly GCA_964478525.1 of uncultured Bifidobacterium sp. GTDB lineage: Bacteria > Pseudomonadota > Alphaproteobacteria > Acetobacterales > Acetobacteraceae > Rhodopila. Next base: position 14,472 of record CAYZKM010000060.1, on the reverse strand, counting down.
TCCCGCGATCTTTCCGCACGGGGAAGCGTATGGGCAATCACATCACCCTCAACGGCCTGCTGCCCCGCCTGAGACCGGACAGCCCCGTGGCATCGAGGGTCAGTGAAGCACATCGTGTTTAGCGGCGGTTTGCGCGTTTTGTCATCATACTGGAAAAAGTCTGCCTCGACAGGTAACTCTGCTGCCTGTCGCGCTCCGACCTGTTGAATGGATTGCGCGGCTCTGCTCGTTTGGAGGCGGCATGTCCGGCACGACAAGGACAAATAGCGGCACCATCGCCGTAGGGATCACCCTGCCGGGTGACTACACGCTGACGAACACCGCAACCGGGGTGATCACGAATGCCGGTGTCGCAGTAGCCGGTGCTCCGGCCAGCACCGCCAACACAGTCGTGAATGACGGCAGCATCAGCGGGACGACAGCCGGCATCTCCCTGGGATCGGGAGGCGTCGTGTCCAACGCCGGCACCGTGTCCGGAACCGATGGCGTCATGATCGTCGGTGCGACCGCGACGGTGGCCAATACCGGCACAATCGACGGTGCCGGCGGCCGCGGCGTCTATCTGGGGTTGGGCGGCACGGTCGCCAATGCCGCGTATGGCACCATCACTGGCGACGGCGGTGTCGACATCGCCGGTGCGGCCGGCACCGTGACAAACGCCGGCATCATTGGCGGGACCGGCAAATACGCGGTGCGCTTCGGCGCCGGCTTTGCCAACCGGATGATCATCGTCCCGGGCGCGACGTTCATCGGCAATGTGAATGGGGCCAACAAGTCAGCCAGCGCCGCCGTCAGCACGCTGGAGCTTGCGGTCGGCGCCACGGCCGGGACCTTCTCAGGCTTGGGGACCCAGTTCACGAACTTCGGTTCGATGGTCGTCGATGCCGGCGCGACCTGGTCCCTGGCCTCCGCCGCGGCGCTGACGGTCTACGGCACGGTGGTCAATACGGGTACGATCACGGATACCGTGACGTTGGGCGCATCTGGCACTCTGACCAATGCGCCGATGGCTGAGATCACCGTCGCCACCGCCGGTGCGATCGTCAGTACGGCCGCCAATGTCTCGATCATCAATGCCGGTCGAATAGGTGTGGGTGACGTCGCCGGTCCCGTGGCGGCGATCAGCCTGGCCATGGGCGGGCAGGTGACGAACCTGCGCGATTCACAGACCATCGGCGGCTACTCCGGTATTGTCATCCAGGGTGGCGCGGGGACCGTCATCAATGACGGCGAGATTCGTGGCTACGGGACAGGCGGTATCGGTGTTGGTTTGCGGTCCGGCGGCCTGGTCATCAATCGCGGCGGGATCGCGGCCGCAACCGGTATCCTGAGCGAAAACGGCATTGGCACCGTCGTGAACTCGGGCGTGGTGTCCCGGTTCGCCTTCGGTACCGGCGTAAAGCTGGCTGGCGGCGGAAGCGTCACCAACACAAGCGGCGGGTTCATATCCGGGACCGACGCGGGGGTCTGGATTTCCGGACAGCGCGGAACCGTGATCAACGCCGGCCAAATCAATACCGAGTTTTCCACCTTGACGGCGTTCGGGATATATCTCGGGCGAGGCGGTGAGGTTACGAACGCAACGAGCGCCTTCATCTATGGTGGCGTAGGGATCTTCGCGGCCGGCGAGCGCACCACCGTGACCAACGCCGGATTTCTCGGGTTGGGCTATACGCAGCAAGCGGTTTCGCTGGCCGCAGGTGGCCAGATCACGAACCTGTCGAGTGCGCTGATGGAGGGCTTTGCCGGCATCGCGGTGTCCGGCGGCGCGGGCACCGTCGACAACGCGGGTCGTATCATCACCGTTCCTCCGTTCGGGATGACGTCGGCAGGGCGGGGAGCGATCCTCCTGGAGGCGGGTGGCACACTCGTCAATCGTCGTGCCGGCAGCATAACGAGTATGTATGACGTCGTTCGGATCGATGGCGACGCGTTCGTCGACAATGCGGGCACCATTCAAAGCGCGTATGGCACAGGGGTTGGTGTGTTGGTCGCCAACGGATCCCTGGTCACCAATCAGACATTCGGGACGATCTCTGGCACAGTCGGCGTTCGCTTCACCAGCGCCGCGGGCACACTCTCCAACGCCGGCACGATTTCCGGCAACAGCGGAACGGCCGTTTCATTTGGAGCATTCGATGGAAACCGTGCGATCGTCGGCCCAGGTGCCGTGTTCGCGGGCAAGGTTGATGGTGGCAACACGATCGGATCAGCCTTCGTCAGTACGTTGGAGCTCGCCTCCGGTGCCACGACCGGGACCGTCGCGGGTCTGAACACGCAGTACATCGGGTTCGGCCAGATCACCATCGATGCTGGTGCTGCCTGGGCGTTCGATACCGGCTCGACCCTCGTCGCCGACCAGACGCTGACCAACAGCGGATCGTTGATCGCACCGCTGACGCTTGGCTCCAATTCGCGTGTCATCAACGACGTCGCCGGGACGGTCAGCGGGTCCGGACCGGTGGGATTGGCTGGCGGGACGTCGGCCCCCGGAATCACGATCCGCAACCAGGGCCTTATCACGACTGCCAGCAAACTCGGCGCAGGCTCGACGGCAGGCAGCCGAGCGATCCTGCTTCAGGCGGGCGGGATCGTAACGAATGACGCGGGCGGTACGATCGCCGCGGATGTTGCGATCGAGATTGCCGGGCAGGCGGGCACGATCACGAACGCCGGGATGCTTCAGGGGGCAGGCGATAGCGGCAACGGCGTGAGGCTGAACGCCGGTGGAAGCGTCACGAATCTTTCCGGCGGTCGGATCGTCGGCGGCTTCGGTGTCTATGGCACCGGGTTGGTGGTGGACAACGCGGGGACCATCGGTTCAGGCGCGACCGACAGTGTCGGTGTGTCCATCACCGGCGGTTCGATCACCAACCATGCGGGCGGGACCATCACGGGCGGTGCCTCGGCAATGCACCTTGTCGGCTCCGACGGCCAAGTGCTGAACCAGGGGTTGATTCAGGCCGTCGGCACGTCCGCGGCATCATCTGGCATCGTCATCGGCACGAACGGCCGGATCACGAATGCCGCTGGCGGCACGATCGCGGGCGCGGGCGGCGTACGGTTCGGCGGTGCCGATGCCGTTCTCGACAATGCGGGCCTGATCACCGGGACCGGGACCGGTGCCGCGCTCGACGCCGGGGGGATCATCGTCAACCACGCCGCGGGCACCATCAGCGGTTCCATCGGCATCCGGTTCGGGTCCGCGCTTCCGTCCAGCCCCATTTCTGGCACCGTGGCGAATGCGGGCACGGTCCAGGGGACTGGCGGCTATGCCGTTCGCTTCGACAACGCTGACGGCAATCGCGTCGTGATCACCCCCGGTGCGTTGTTCGATGGCAAGGTGGACGGTGGCAACGCGATCGGGTCGGTCCAGGTCAGTACCCTCGAACTCGCCAGCGCGGGAAGGGCGGGCACCATCAGCAGCCTGGGGACGCAGTTCCTCAATTTCGGCCAGGTGGTGATCGACGTCGGGGCAGCATGGGTCATGACCGGCGCCAACAGCCTGCAGGCGGGCGCAACCATCATCAACACAGGCAGCCTTTCGCTGACCAGCGCCACCTTGGCGGGTGGCGCCGATCTGCTGAACAACGGTTTCGTTCTGATCGATCCCAGCACGGTGGAACTGGACGACCTGGGCGGCACCGGTACCGTAACAATCGATGCGGATAGCACTCTGACGGTTGCGGGCACGGTCGCGTCGACGGAAACGATCGGTTTCGCCACGATCTCCGGCACCCTTTCCCTCGGCACACCCACCGCCATGCTCGGCCTGTTGCAAGGGTTTGACGTCGGCACGTTCATCGACCTGCCGGATGTGATGGTGGCGGAGTCTGGTTCGATTCTGGCGGGCAACACGCTGCATGTCGTGATCGCGGGCGGATCCACCTTCGACGTCCGGCTGGACCCCACACATGACTATCAATTCCAGACCGTCGTCGTTAGCGGCGATCGGATCACCATGTCGCCACCCTGCTTCCGCGAGGGCACACGGATTCGCACCGTCCGTGGCGACGTCGCCGTCGAGGCTCTGCGGGTGGGCGATCGCGTCATCACGGCAGGGCCGGACGCCGGAGAGCAGAAGATTGTCTGGGTCGGCCATCGGATCGTCGATTGCGCAGAGCACCCGAAGCCGGCACTTGTCTGGCCGGTTCGCATTCTGGCCGGTGCGTTTGCCAACGGCATCCCGGCGGAAGACCTGTGGCTCAGCCCGGATCACGCGGTCTATGTCGACAATGTGCTGATACCCGTGAAGCACCTGGTGAACGGGAGGTCCGTCGTGCAGGAGCCTGTCGACCGCGTCTCCTACTACCATGTCGAAACGCCGCGGCATGACGTCCTGCTTGCCGAAGGGCTGGCATGCGAGACCTATCTCGATGCTGGCAACCGGGCGAATTTCGACAATGGCGGCGATGTGATACGCTTGCATCCCGACTTCGCCATGCGGATGTGGGAAGCATCCGGATGCGCCCCACTGCAGGTGACCGGGCCGATCCTGGCCGCCGTACGGGAACGGCTGCGGGCTCGCGCGCAGCGGGTGCTGTTGATCCTGCCTTCATGAATGCCCGCTGGTGGCGGGGGTGCAAGATACCTGCTCCTCTCACCGGACCGTTTCTGATGCAAGTGTCCGAGTTGAGCCGAACCTTGCTACTCATACGCGAGTGACAGGGGCCACGCCCGGCCTTTTGACCTTGATCAGATGTATTTTATATGATACTTGTGCGCAGAGAGACAAATGAACCCTGCGCGCCTGGCTGAGATCCCCGTTGTCTTCTATCGCACGTCAGGTGGAGCGGAACCGGTTCTGGACTGGTTACGGGCGTTGCCCGGGGAGGATCGACGGGCGATCGGGACGGATCTGGCCACAGTACAGTTCGGCTGGCCGATCGGGATGCCGCTCTGCCGATCACTTGGAAGCGGATTGTGGGAAGTGCGCACCACGCTGCCGAGTCGACGTATTGCCTGAGTGTTGTTCTTCGTCGCGGACAACCGGATCGGCGCGGTGCACGGGTTCATCAAGAAAACGCAGCGAACATCGGCGGACGATCTTGGCTTGGCGCGGCGACGGATGAAGGAGATGCTGGCATGACGAACAAAAAGAATCCCCACTGGGGCAGGACACTGGATGAATTTCTGGCCGAGGACGGCATTCGTGAAACCGCGAAGGCCGAGGCGCTGACACGCGTGATCGCTTGGCAGCTGAGTCAGGAGATGGCGCGCCAGGGCATCACCAAGGCCGCGCTCGCCGCGCGCATGCATACCAGCCGCGCGCAGGTGGACCGCATTCTGAAGGCAAAGGGCAACGTGACGATCGAGAGCCTCCAGCGCGCCGCTGCCCTGGTCGGCCGTGAACTGCGACTCGAACTGGTATGACCGTGCCGGCAAGGGCAGGGCGCTTACTACCGCCGCAGGTACGCGGAGGCGTGCTACCAGGCCCTTGGACTTGCCTCCGAGACGTGGAGGATCGTTTGCTCAATTCATTGCTGTCATTTCGTATTGCACCGGGCTCATGAAACCCAGGGCTGAATGGCGCCGCCTCGGATTGTAGAAGCCGTCGATGTTGCCCCTGATCGTCTGGGTGGCTTCGGTACGGGTACCGAAGACCGTCCGCCAGACCACCTCTGATTTCAGTGTCTTGAAGAACGTCTCGACCATCGCGTTGTCATGACAATTGCCCTTGCCAGACATCGAGATCGGCACATCGTGATACTCGATGGAACAACATCGACTGCCACGATCGGAGTGACGAGCTGTGCCAGCCGCCGCCCTGGCGCATCACCGCCGCGGGGTCCTGCCCTTCCAGCAGCATTTCGATCAACACCGGCCGGCCGCATGATTGCTTCAGGCCGCGGCCCGGCAAGCGCCAATCACACGCTCGACGTCAGCCCTGCCAGACGGTGACGAATTCGCGCGCAGGCGGGCGCGGCACTGCCGACGGACCGCCCGTGGACGTGCCGATATACAGGAAACCGATGATCTCATCGTCGGCCTGCAACCCGAGTGCCGTGCGCACCGACGGGTCATAGGCGGGGTCGCCGGTCTTCCACATCGCGCCATAGCCCAGCGCCGGCGCGGCCAGCATGATCGACTGCACGGCGGCTGACACCGCGGCGATCTGCTCGATCTCGGGGATCTTGTGCGGCTTCGACAGCCGGGCGGCGGCCACCACGATGACCGGCGCGCGCATCGCCTTGGCCCGTTCCCGCTGCAGCATCTCGGCCGAGGCCTCCGGCATCCGCCGGCGCATCGAATCCGCCATCAGCTCTCCGAACGCGGCGCGCCTGTCGGTGGGAATCACCACGAACCGCCAAGGGCGCAGCTTGCCATGATCCGGCGCCCGCACCGCGCTCGCGAACATCCGTTCCAGCTCGGCCTCGCTGGGCCCGGGTGCGTCCAGCTTCAGGGCCGATTCCCGGCTCAACAGAAGATCGAGTGCGTCCATCCTGGTTCCTCCGGCGGATCTGTCTCCACCGGCAGGTTACGCCGGGCAGGGCGTGGCCGGCAACGCGGGGCGCGCTGTCAGGGGCGCGCTGTCAGGGGCGGGCCGGCAGCACCGGGGCGGCGATATCCGCCAGGGCGGCATGGTCACGCAGCTCCACCCCGGTGCGGGCCGGCACCACGGTGCCGTCGCGCTTCATCACGGCCAGCACCCGGCAGATGGTTTCCACCGTCAGCCCGAGGTGATCGGCGATGTCCGCGCGTCCCATCGGCAGGTCCAGGAAGCTGCGGCCCCGCTGGCCGAGCCGGGCTTCCATCTCCAGCAGGAAGGCGGCGATCCGCTCGGATGCGGTCGCGCGCCCCAGCAGCAGGCATCTTGTATGGCAGGCGCGCAGCCGGGCGAAGGCAAGTTCGCGCATCTGGCGCGACAGGGCGTTGTGGCTCTCGATCAGGCCCTCGACCATGCGGCGGGGATAGCGGCGGACCACCGTCTCGGTGACCGCCTCGGCCGACAGGGCATGGGTGTCCGGATCGTCCAGCCCGAACATGTCGCCCGGCAGGTGGAATTCGTCCACCTGGCGGCGGCCGTCCTCGATCAGCTTGACCGTGCGCACGCAGCCGCTGACGACGCGGTAGCAATACTGTGCCTCGATGCCTTCGGGGTGGATTTCCTGGTCGCGGTTGAAATGCGCCGTGGTCCCGAACTGTTCCAGCAGATCGAGTGAGTCCGGCCGGGCGGTGGGCCGGGTGTTGGTCTGCTGGTTCCGCGTCAAGGTCTGCATGGCTCGTTCCCCGCGTGCGTGCTTTCCACGCCACGAACCTAGAAGGACCCGGTCATCCGCAAAATTCGGAATGAGACGTACGTAAATCTACGTATAATCACGGCTGAAAGGAATCCCCCGGTGTCCGAAGCTTCCATGGTCCATGTCGTCGACGACGATCAGGCGGTGCGGGAATCGCTGGAATTCCTGTTGCATTCCGCCGGCCTGGGCGCGCGCACCTATGCCTCGGCCCGGGAATTCCTGGCCGCGGCCGATGTGTCGCGGGCCGGCTGCGTGCTGACCGATATACGCATGCCTGACATCGACGGGCTGACATTGCAGCGCCGCCTGGCAGAGCTGGGCAGCCGCCTGCCGGTGATCGTGATGACCGGGCATGGCGATGTGCCGCTGGCGGTGCAGGCGCTGAAGACCGGGGCCGCGGATTTCCTGGAAAAGCCGTTCGACGAAGACCGTCTGCTGAAGACGGTGCGCGAAGCGCTGGACGCCAGCCTGATCGCGCACCGGGAAGCCGAGGCGCAGGCGACGATCCGCGCGCGTCTCGACAGCCTGACGAAGCGGGAGAGGGAGGTGCTGGACAAGCTGGTCGAGGGCCTGCCCAACAAGACCATCGCCTTCGACCTGGGCACCAGCCCCCGCACGGTGGAGGTGCAGCGGGCCCGCGTGATGGAGAAGATGGACGCCCGCAGCCTGCCCGACCTGGTGCGCATGGTCCTTGCGATGGGGCAATCGTCACGCTCCTGATTGATTCAGATCAATGTGACCGCGCCCGAATTCATCAAGGCTGAGGCTGGAGAAGTTGGTTCCCATCCCCCAGCCATGAGGTGAGCCATTCGATGACTGAGCGTCACCACCCGGTCGTGGCGGTGGTAGACGATGACCAGGCAGTGCGGGAATCATTGCGTTTCCTACTGGAAACAGTCGGCTTCGATGTCGATACATTCGACTCAGCCTGCGAGTTCCTGTCCGCCTCGGTCCGAGGCGACCCGATCTGCCTGATCATCGACCAGCACATGCCGCACCTGACGGGTCTGGACCTGTTGCGCGTCCTGCGCGACCGCGGGGTGTCGGTGCCGGTCGCGCTGATGACCGGCTCGCCGTCCGCCGACCTGGTGCGCATGGCCGAGGAACTCGGCGCGGCGGCGGTGCTGGAAAAGCCGGTGGCGGAGGATGTGCTGCTGGATTTCCTCGGCTATCAGGGCGGCCGGGCGTAGGCTGTCGGAAATTTCCAGGCGGGTCGGGATGCTGTACCATGCGGTGCAACGTCACCCCGATGGCCCATGTTTGGCCGATCCACGGAAGAACCCGGCCCGATGGACAGCATGTCCCCGCTGAAGACTCTGGCCTTCGACATTGGCGGCTCTCATTTGAAGGCCGCGCTGCTGGATCAGGCGGGTGCGGTGATCGGTGCGCCGGCGCGGGTCGAGACCCCGCCCGATCCTACCCCCGCCGCGGTGCTGGCCAGCCTGCATGGCCTGGCCACCGCGTTGGGTCCGTTCGATCGCATCTCGGCCGGCTTCCCCGGCGTGGTGCGCCATGGCCGCATCCTGACCGCGCCGAACCTGGGCGATCAGTCCTGGCGCAACGTCCCGCTGGCGCAGGCATTGCGGGAACGGTTCGACCGCCCCGCCCGCGTGCTGAACGATGCCGATGTGCAGGGCCTGGGCGTGATCTCGTTCCAGGGCGTGGAATGCGTGATCACGCTGGGTACCGGCATGGGCTTCGCCTTGTTCGAGGACGGGCGCCTGGCCCCGCATCTGGAGCTGGCGCACCATGTGCTGCGCAAGGGCCGCACCTATGAACAGGCAGTCGGGCGGCGGGCGCTGGACAAGGCGGGGCCGAAGAAGTGGAACCGGCGGGTACGGCATGCGATCCGCGCGATCGCCCAGCTGGTGTCATACGATATACTATACATCGGTGGTGGCAATGCGCGCCACCTGACGCTGGACATGCCGCCCGACATCCGTATCGTCGACAACCAGGCCGGCATGACCGGCGGCATCCATCTGTGGGATGCAAGGATGGACGATGTGTTCGCCGGCCTCTGACGCACCGGCCGGGCGCCGGGATCGGCCCCGCTGCCGCGGGTCTCAGTCCCGCGCCCGGGGCCATGCCGGTCGGGTTCGGCGTAGTGGCTCGCGGGTCGTCCCGCTCGGACGGCTCGGCGTTGCCAGCCCCGGGCTGGAACGGTTCGCCGACAGCCGCCGGCGCAGCACCAGCCCGCCGGCCAGCGTGATCGCCACGCCGCCGATGATCACGCTGGCCAGGGCGTAAAGCTCGGGCGTGACGCCCATCCGCGTCATGGAGAACACCACCATCGGCAGGGTCGATGCCCCTGGACCCGAGGTGAAACTCGCCACCACGACATCATCCAGCGACAGGGTGAAGGCCAGCAGCCAGCCGGACACCAGGGCCGGGACCAGCAGCGGCAGGGTGATGCGCGCGAACACGGCCCAGGGCGGGGCATACAGATCGGCGGCCGCTTCCTCCAGCAGCGTGCCGGCATCGGCCAGGCGGGCGCGGACCACCACCGTGACATAGGCGACCGCCACCGATGCGTGCGCCAGCGTCACCGTTGTGGCGCCCCGCCCGCGCGGCCAGCCGGTCTGCTGCTCCAGCGCGACGAACAGCAGCAGCAGCGACAGCCCGGTGATCACTTCCGGCAGCACCAGCGGCGCCGCCAGCGCGCCCTCCAGCGCCGCCCGCCCGCGGAACCGACCGAACCGGGCGACGGCATAGCCGGCGACGGTGCCGATCACCGTGGCGATGGTGGCGGATAGCGCCGCGATGCGCAGCGACAGCAGGGCGGCGTCGATCAGCGCGTCATCGTTCCACAGCGTGGCGTACCAGCGCGTGGAGAACCCGGTCCAGCTGGTGACCAGCCGCGAGTCGTTGAAACTGAACACCACCAGGAAGACGATCGGGGCGTACAGGAACGCATAGCCCGCGATCAGCCAGCCCAGCAGGGGGGCCGACCGGGCCATCGGCGCCTAGGCGACCGCCGGCAGGCTGTAGAACCGGGCGGCCGAACGATGGAACAGCGCCGCTTTCTCGTCAGGCGAGCAGGCGGCGGCGATCCGTTTGAAGGCGTTCCACAGGACGGGGTAGCTGCACATCCCCTTGTCGACCGGGAAATTGCTTTCGAACATGCAGCGCTCGACGCCGAATGCCTCGATCGCGGTCTCCATATAGGGCCGCCAGGCCTGCGCCATCTCTCCCGACGACGGCGGCAGCACCTGGTGATGGAACCCATGGCCGTTCACGTTCATCGCCAGGCCGCCCAGCTTGATGAACAGGTTGGGGAAGCAGGCGAGTGCGCGGATCTTCGCCGACCAGTCGGCGAACACCTCGGCCTGCCTGCCCTGGTACGGGCCGACGCCCAGCGGGCCGCCGAAATGGTCCAGCACGACCTTGTTGGCGGGATGCGCGCGCAGCAGCCCGATCAGGTCATCCAACTGCGGGTGATACAGCCAGGCCTCGAAGGTCAGGTCGTATTTCGCCAGGCGCGAGAAGCCGCGCTGGAACGCCGGATCGCGGTACAGGCCCTCGGGCGCGCCAGGCGGGGCGGTCGGCGCGATGCCGGGGTCGTAGGTGCCGCTGTGGCGGATACCCTTGAAGCGCCCGCCGCCGGCCTGGATATGCGCTTCCAGCACGGCATCGATGCCGTCGCCCAGCAGGCAGTCGGCATGACCGACGATGCCGGGGCAGGCCCGGAACGCGCCATAGGCTCCGGTTTCGGTGGCGGCGGCCATCTCGGCGACGAAGCTGGTTTCGCCGACCGGGCGCAGCGCGTCGGGTCCATCCTTGCGATAGGCCGACCCGCACTGGATGAACACGGTCGCCAGCACGTTGTGGCCGGTGCGCACATCGGCGACCAGGTCTTCCAGCAGGTACCGGTCGGGGCGGGCCACCCACAGGTGATGATGCGGGTCGATGATCGGCAGGTCCGGTTCCAGTATGTCCTCGCGCAGCATGGCCAGCCAGTCCGGACGGACTCGCGGATGGTGGAATGGACGCCGTTCGCTGGCGGATGCGCTCATGATCCTGATCCCTTCCTGGTGGCATCCATCCAGCCATGGACGGGCGGCGATGGCAACGCGGGGGAGGGGGCAGCGGCGGGACCTGGCGGTTTCCGGGGGGTGGTTCGATTCACGAATGTGATGAAATATTCTGACAATGAATCAGATTTTTATACATTTTATAATTTTGTCACGAAATGTAGGGAACGGATCATTAAACTGAAACCAAGATTCAACCGCATCCATCCTACGGTTGCGTTCAGCGCCGGAGATGATCCGGCCATCTGACGACCTGCCTCAGGAAGGAGAGATGACGGCCATGCGAGCGCTCCTGGTCATAGCGTTACTCTGCATCGGCACGTTCTTCGGGCTGCCGCTGCTGAACGAGATGGAACAGCACCCGTGCGACGCCCGCGACAAGATCGCCGCCCGCACCGCCGATACCGGCTATGTCGGGGCCGGCTTTGGCGCGTTCTCGCCCGAGGGCGCCAACCGGCGCACCCTGTTCAAGGGCGCGAACAGGGTGCCGCTGGGCGGGCTGACGTGCACCACCGATTATTGGAAGAAGCTCACCCGTTCCCACCGCCTGGCCTGACCGGCGTGTGGGCCGGGTTTACCGCCCCGGCGGTTCGCCCATAAGCTTTCCCTCACGTCAAACGGGGGGAAGACCATGCATTGGACTGATCGGCGTGAACGCTACCGGGCCGTGATCGGCGGCAGCGAATGCATCCATCCGGGCTCGGTGTTCGATGCCATGTCGGCCCGCATTGCCGAGGATATCGGCTTCGAGGTCGGCATGTTCGCCGGATCCACCGCCTCGCTCACGGTGCTGGGCGCGCCCGACCTGATCGTGCTGACGCTGTCGGAATTCGCCGGCCAGGCCTATCGCATCAACCGTGCCGGCACGTTGCCGCTGATGGTCGATGCCGATCACGGCTATGGCAACGCGCTGAACGTCATGCGCACCATCCAGGAACTGGAAACCGCCGGGGTGGCCGGGATCATGGTGGAGGACACCATCCTGCCGCGGACCTTCGGCGAGAAGCAGCCGGGCCTGATCTCGATCGAGGAAGGCATCGGCAAGATGAAGGCCGCGCTGCGGGCGCGCGAGGACAAGTCCACCGTCATCATCGGCCGCACCTCGGCCGCCGCGCTCACCAGCCCCGCCGACGCGCTGGCCCGTGCCAAGGCCTATGAGAAGGTCGGCGTGGACGCGCTGTTCTTCGCCGGCGGCGTGACGGCGGAGTTTCTCGAAGCCGTACACGCCGAAATCCGCATCCCGCTGATGCTGGGCGGCGGCGGGATGCCGGACCGTGCGTACCTGGCCAGCAAGGGCGTGCGCATCGCGCTGCAGGGCCACCAGCCGATCATGGCCGCGGTGCAGGCGGTGCATGACACGCTGAAGGCGCTGCGCGACGGGGTGAAGCCGGCCGAGCTGAAGGGCGTGGCGTCAGCCGAGCTGATGGGGCGGGTGACGAGGGACAAGGACTATAAGGAGTGGACGGCGCAGTTCCTCACCTGACCGTCTTTGTCCCGTCCCGCGCCGCGTGTTCCAGGATGCGCAGCGCGATCTCCCGCTCTCCCATCACCGTCAGGGTCGCGCCCAGGGTGGTCAGGTGGTCGACCGCGGCGTCGGTATGGGCGCGGGCGACGATTTCCAGCTGCGGGTTTTCCAGCCGAGCGTGACGGACGACGTTGCCGGCCTCGAACGGCTCGGGGATGGTGACGAACAGGCGGCGCGCGGCGGGCAGGTTCGCCGATGCCAGGGTTTCGGGGTCGGCGGCATTGCCGACCACCACCTCGGCCCCGGCGTCGCGCGCGGCTTCGATCTCCTCGGCGCGTTCCTCGATCACCAGCAGCGGCCGGCCGGCGGCGCGCAGCCCGGCGCCGACCAGGCTGCCGACGCGCCCATAGCCGACCAGCACATCGTGATCGGTCAGCTGCGTCACCACCGGGTTCTCCTCCTCGGCCGCGGTCGCCGCCGGGCTTGGCATGGCCGGCCGCGGCTTGTCGCCGGAGTCGGGGGCGGGGGCGGTGGTGGCGCGCAGGATGCGGGACCGGCCGCGCTCGACCAGGGTGAACAGCAGCGGGTTGACCAGGATCGACAGGATCGCCGCGGCCAGGACCAGGTCGCGGCCCTTGTCCGGCAGCAGCCCCAGGCTGAGGCCGAGGCCAATCAGGATGAACGAGAACTCCCCGATCTGCGCCAGCGATGCGGCGATGGTCAGCCCGGTCGCCCAGGGGTGGCCGAAGGCGCGCACGATCAGCAGTGCCGCCACCGACTTGCCGAACACGATGATGGCCAGGGTCAGCAGCACGGCGCCGGGGTCGGACAGCAGGATCTCGGGGTGCAGCAGCATGCCCACCGAGACGAAGAACAGCACCGCGAAGGCATCCCGCAGCGGCATCGCCTCCTCGGTCGCGCGCTGGCTGAGCGGGCTTTCCGCCAGCACCATGCCGGCGAAGAAGGCGCCAAGGGCGAACGACACGCCGAACAGGGCGGCCGCGCCATAGGCGATGCCCAGCGCGACGGCATAGACCGACAGGCGGAACAGCTCCCGCGATCCGGTATGCGCGGCGTAGTGCAGCACCCACGGCACCGCCCGTCTGCCGGCCACCAGCATGATGGCGACGAAGGCGGCGACCTTGGTCAGGGTCCACAGCGTGGTCAGGACGATGGACGACAGCGCCACCGGCCCGCCCGCGGCCGACCCGCCGATGGCCGGCAGCAGGACCAGGACCAGGACCATGGCCAGGTCCTCGACCACCAGCCAGCCGACCGCGATCCGCCCGCGTTCGGTTTCCAGGATGCGCTGTTCCTGCATGGCGCGCAGCAGCACGACCGTGCTGGCGACCGACAAGGCCAGGCCGAACACGATGCCGCCGCCGATGCTCCATCCGAGCGACCAGGCGAGGAGCACGCCGAGGGCGGTGGCGACCAGGATCTGCACGATCGCGCCGGGCACCGCGATGGCGCGCACCGACATCAGGTCGCGCAACGAGAAATGCAGGCCGACGGCGAACATCAGCAGGATGACGCCGATCTCGGCCAGCTCGTTGGCGATGCTCTGGTCGGCGACGAAGCCGGGCGTCGATGGGCCGACGATGATTCCCGCCAGCAGATAGCCGACCAGCGGCGAGATGCGCAGCCGGTGGGCCAGCATGCCCAGGCAGAAGGCCAGGCCCAGGCCGATGGCGATGGTGGCCAGAATCGGTGTGTGATGTTCCAGCAAGGA
>CAYZKM010000059.1:0-15112 GCA_964478525.1 uncultured Bifidobacterium sp. | reverse complement strand
CGCATCCTGATCAGCCCCGCGCGGCTCGGCCCGCAGGTGGTGACCGAGGATTTCACCGCCGGACGCGCCATGATCGGCACCGGCCAGTACCGCTTCCGCAGCTCGGCCCCGGGCGACAAGGTGGTGATGACGGCGTTCCCCGAACATTGGGGCCACAAGCCCGAGTTCGCCACGCTGACGCTGCGGTTCCTGGCCAATCCGGCCGCGCGCAGTGCGGCACTGCTGTCGGGGTCGGTCGACGTGATCGAGCAGATCCCGCCATCCGATGTCGGCATGTTCCAGGGCCGGTCCGACATCACCGTCTATACGGTGACATCGACACGCATCATCTACCTGGCGATGGACCAGGGGCGCGACGACAGCCCGTTCATCACCGACAAGGACGGCAAGCCGATGACCGTCAATCCGCTGAAGGACCGGCGGGTGCGGCTGGCGCTGTCGAAGATGATCAACCGCCAGGCGATCACCGAACGCGTGCTGGCCGGCGCCGGGGAGCCTGCCGGACAGGTCGTGCCGGTGGGGCTTGGCGGCCACGATCCGGACCTGCGGCCGATGGCATTCGATCCGGATGGCGCGCGCCAGCTGCTGAAAGAGGCCGGCTATCCCGACGGCTTCGGCCTGACGGTGCACGGATCGAACAACCGCTTCCCCAATGACTCGCAATTGACGCAGGCGCTGGGACAGATGTTCACCCGCGGCGGGCTGCGGGTGAACGGGGTCGAGGTCGCGCCGTACAACGTCTATGCACCTGCCGCGACACAGCGCAAATACAGCCTGTTCCATTTCAGCTATGGCACGCTGGGCACCAGCGCGCTGAACGGCCTGATCGGCGTGCTGGCGACCTATGACGCCGCGGCGGGCACCGGGTCGCTGAACCGCGCCCGCTATTCGAACACGCAGTTCGACGAGGCGCTGCGCGTCGCATCCGCCGAGTTCGACGAGGCCCGGCGCAACCGATTGCTGGCCGCGGCGACGCGCATCGCGATCGAGGATGCCGGCATCCTGCCGCTGTACTGGCAGAAGCTGTACTGGGCGGCGCGCAAGGGCTATGTGGTCACACCCGATCGCGGCGAGGCCACGTCGGCGCATTTCGTCTCGGTTGCGAAGTAGCGGGGCGCAAAGTAACGGGGCTTGCGGCAAACCGCGACAGGCGGGACGCTGCGGTAACGGAGACACCACCATGCCGCAGATCCGCCTGGTCCATGTCAGCGACACGCATCTTTCCGCGACGCACGGCTATTTCACGATGAACTGGGCCGGCTTCGCGGCCGAGATGGCGGCGGACCCGCCCGATTTCCTGGTGCATGGCGGCGATATCGCCTTCAACGCCCCCATCGTCGAGGGCGACCTGGCCTATGGCGCCGACTGCATCCGCCGCCTGGAGCTTCCCTGGCGTGCCATTCCCGGCAATCACGACATCGGCGAGTCGCCGCCCTTCTCCCGTCTGCAGCAGCCCATCACCCCGGCGCGGCAGGACGCCTGGCGCCGCCATGTCGGACCGTTGTGGTGGCGGCATGACCTGGGGGCGTGGCGCCTGGTCGGCCTCGATACGTCGCTGATGGGCAGCGACCTGCCCGAGGAAGCGGAACAGATGGCGTTCCTGGCCGAGAGCCTGGCGACGCGGGATGGACGTCCTGTCTTGGTGTTCGTCCACATGCCGCCCTTCGACAAGGATGTGGCCGACCCCGCGCGGTCCACCTCGGTGATGCCCCACGCCGCCCGCGCGGCTTTCCTCGATGCCTGCGCGGATGGCGGCGTGAAGGTGATCGCCTGCGGGCATCTGCATGTTTACCGGCGCCGGCGGCATCGCGGGATGGAGATCGTGTGGGCGCCACCCACCGCGATGGTCGATATCCGCCGCGTGCGCGCCCGCACCCGCCGCCTGGCGCGCCCGGGCTATGTGGAATGGATGCTGGACGGGACGTCGATCTCCCACCGCCTGGTGGAATCACCGCGCATGTTCATCATCGACATGTCGCAATGGACCGCCCAAAGCGGCGGGACCGTCACCACCCTGCCGCCCTGGCCATAGCGGTTCGCGCCACCCGCCCGGCCACCGCCTTCCGCCGCCGCCGAGCGCCGTTTCTGCACGCGCGCTCGGCGGGAGGGGGTCAGCGCACCAGGGCGATCTGTTCCCGCCGCAGCTGCACCACCAGATCGTCCAGCGCCTTGCCGACGCGGGTCAGCATTTCGTCCACTTCTTCCTTCGAGATGACCAGCGGCGGGCTGAAACACAGCGTGTCGTTGATCGAGGCGCGCCCGATCACCCCATGCTCCTCGCACAGCTTCGTCAGGCGTGGCCCGACCTTGGCCTTGGCATCGAAGTTGGTCTTGGTCGCCTTGTCGGCCACCAGCTCCATGCCCGCGATCAGCCCGGTGCCGCGGATTTCGCCCACCAGCGGATGATCGGCGAAGCGGCGGCGCAACTCGTTCTGCAGATGCGGCCCGACCGCGGCGACGTGCCCGCCCATATCCATCTCGTCGTAGATCTTCAGCGTCTCGATCGCGACGGCGGCCGGAACCGGGTGGCCGGAATAGGTGAAGCCATGGCCGAACGTGCCGATCTCGTGGCTTTCCTTGGCCAGCGCCTGGAACACACGGTCATTCACCATCACCGCGCTGATCGGCAGATAGGATGACGACAGCGCCTTGGCGCAGGTCAGGATGTCCGGCTGTATGTCCAGCGTCTGCGTGCCCCAGTAGCTGCCGGTCCGCCAGAATCCGCAGATCACCTCGTCGACGACCAGCAGCACGTCATACTTCCGCAGCACCGCCTGGATCTTCGGGAAGTATCCCTTGGGCGGCAGGATCACGCCGCCGGCGCCCATGATCGGTTCGGCCCACATCGCCGCGACCGTGTCGGGCCCCTCGGCCAGGATCAGCTTTTCCAGTTCATCGGCGCAGCGGGTGGCGAAATCCTCCTCGGACTCACCGGCCAGCCCCTCGTGGTAATGGTGCGGCGTCATCGTATGGATGAAGCCCTGCAGCGGGACATCGAAGCTGCGATGGTTCGCCGGCAGCCCGGTCAGCGACGCGGCGGCCAGGGTGATCCCGTGATAGCCCTTGCGGCGGCCGATGATCTTCTTCTTCTGCGGCCGGCCCAGCGCATTGTTCATGTACCAGACCATCTTGATGCCGGTGTCGTTCGCCTCGGACCCCGAATTGGCGAAGAACACCTTGCTCATGGGCACGGGCGCGCGGGCCAGCAGCATCTCGGCCAGGTCGATGGCCGGTTCGTGCGACTTGGCGGTGAAGGCATGATAGAATGGCAGCTTGCGCATCTGCGTGACCGCCGCCTGCACCAGGCGTTCGTTGTCGAAGCCCAGTGCGGCGCACCACAGCCCGGCGACGCTTTCGATGTATTCCTTGCCGTTGTCGTCCCAGACCCGGACGCCTTTCCCGCGCGAGATCACGACGGGCCCAACCTCCTGATGCGCATGCAGGTCGGTATAGGGGTGCAGCACGGCTGCGATGTCGCGCGCCGCGGTCGAGTTCGCGCCAACGGGCGGGGGTGGTGCCATGATAGCCTCCGGACGATGAAGCCGCCATCTTAGCGGCCCGCCCGAAAGGCTGGAACAGGTTTGTCATGGAAATCCGGACGACGCCGTACGACCAATTCTGGCTGCTGTATCTGCGTGCCCATAGCCGGCCCCTGACCCGGGCGCTGCACTATGGCGGCACGCTGCTGGCCCTGGCCTGCCTGGTTGGTGGTGCCGTCTGGGATTGGCGCCTGCTGCCGGGCGCGCCGGTGATCGGCTATGGCTGTGCCTGGGCCGCGCATTTCGGGATCGAGGGCAACCGCCCGCAAAGCTTCGGCCATCCGTTCTGGTCGCTGGGCAGCGATTTGCGGATGCTGGGCCTGTGGCTGACCGGGCGGCTGGGCAGGCATCTGCGGCGCGCCGGGATCGATCAGGGCTGATCCAGCCCGCTGCCGGTCAGGATGGCACCGGCCATGTTGGCGCCGGTGATGTCTGCCCCCTCGGTCCGTGCCGCGGTCAGGTCGGCGCCGGTCAGGTCCGCCTCGTTCAGCCGCGCGCCCGTCAGGTTGGCCGGCCATTTCGACCCGCCCATGATGTCCATCGGCCCGATGCGGGCGCGCCCGAGATCCGCATTGTGCAGATTGGCCCGTTCCAGGCTGGCGCCGCGCAGGTCGGCATCGGCGAAGCAGGCGCCGCGCCCGTCGATCATCGCCAGATCGGCCATCATCAGCAGCGCGCCCTCCAGGTTCGCGCCGCGCAGGTCGGCATGGCTGATCACCGCCGCGCCCAGGTTATGGCCGCGCAGGTCCAGATTGCGCAGGTCCAGCCCGGACAGGTCGGCACGGGTGCCCTGCCGCCCGCCGCTGTCCACCCATTCCTGGTGCTGGCGAAAGATGGTCGCGACATCCAGGTCCAGCTGCGCGACCGTGCGGGTGCGCTGTGCGCGGGTCATGTCCGTGCGTTCGGTCTGTACGGCGTCGATCAGGGCGCCCAGCAGGAAGGCGTCGGTCAGATTCGCATCGGTCAGGTTGGCATGGTTCAGGATCGCGCCTTCCAGCCGAGCGTTGGCCAGGTTGGCGCCGGTGAGGTTGGCGCGTTCCAGGTTGCAGCCGGTCAGGTTGGCGCCGCGCAGATCGGCGCTGGCCAGGTTGCTGCCCGCCAGGTTGGCGTCGCGCAGATCGACATGCCCGAGGCGGGAATTGGTCATGCGGGCGCCGGCGAGGCGGCTGCCGAACAGCTGGGCATTCAGCGCCTCGGTGGCGGCCTTGACGCGGATCGGCATCAGCAGCCCGGCGCGCTGGGTCAGCAGAGCACCTTCCCGCATGTCGACATCGGTCAGGTCGGCATGGCGGATGCGGGTCCGGTTCAGGATCGCCCCGCGCAGGTCGGCGCGCAGCAGCCTGGTGCCGTCCAGATTGGCCCCGGTCAGGTCGGCGCCGTACAGGATGGCCTCGGTCAGGTCGCAGCCCGAGAGGTTGGCCTCGTGCAGGCGCGCGCCCGTCAGGTCGATGCCGGCCAGGGTGTGGCCCGACAGGTCGACGGCCGACAGGTCATGGAACTTGAACGAAGCGCGCACCCCGCCGGGCCGATTGGCGGCAAAGCCGGCGTGCAGGCGCAGGGCGTCGCGCAGCCGGTCATCGTCGGGCCGCGGTTTCAGGACGATGTCGACCATGCGGCCTTCCACGCTGTGCCGGATGGGCCGGCATCCCGGCGCACGGTAGACCCGGAATGGTGAATGAATGGTTGATACGGCCATTCATCCGGCGCCGGGATGCGGCGATCGTCAGTTCGCGACGTCGCCGAGGTCGGCCATCAGCTGGTCGATATTGAAGCCGGGGGCGAAGCCGGCCTTCTTGGCCTCGGGCGGCAGGATCGCATAGGCCTCGTCGACGCATTCATCCCACCACGCCCAGCTGCCTTGCTGGGTGCTGCCCCAGGTCAGCACCGTCACCCCGTTCTGGTCATAGCCGGTGGCGACCACGGCGTGGCCGTCCTGGGTCAGGCGGCCGGGTGTCCAGGGCCTGTGGGCGTTGAAATCCTCCAGCGCGTTCTCCTGCACCTGGAAGCCCAGGTAGACACAGCCGAACATCTGGATCGCCTGCATCACATGGGTGTGGTTCTTCGGATTGACCGACGCGAAGGCCAGGATCTTGTCGCCGTCGACGCTGGTCTTGTGCCAGTAATTCAGGACATCCAGCTCGTTCAGGCCGCTGTCGATGCCGCCTGTCAGATGCATATACAGCTTCAGCACCGACTTGGTGGCCATGATCTTCTTCTTGCCGACCAGGCCGCTGAACAGCGTGATCGCATGGGCCACGCCGGCGATGGTGCAGTCGCCGTAGCGGTCGTTGCCGTCCATCGGAAACAGCGTGACCGGCTTCGCCACTTTCAGACTGGTGCCAACCCGGGCCAGGTTGTCCAGCGACGGCGGCGGCGGTGCCAGCGTCTCGGCCATGTACGACCGCAGGCGCAGTGTCCGATAGTCGATCTTGGGTGGATGCTTGCCAAAGCGCATGGCGTCTACTCCCAATTCTGTAAGAAGACTATCCATCCGGACAATCCCGGAAAAGCACGCACTGTAATGGTGCGCGCCAATATTGGATTGCGCTGTGTTCTGCTTCACAGCAGACCCCGGCTTGCCGTCGCCGTCCGCGCCGTTACGATCCCGGGACACGAACCAAGGGGAAGCCGTCATGTGGGAAGCCAGCCAGCGCTATCCGGATCCGAATGTCCGTGTCCTGGACCCGAGTTTCAATCAGTACCGCCTGCCGCTGGCATCGGTGGAGCAGCTGTACACCGGCTGCCGGTGGTCCGAGGGGCCGGTCTGGTTCGGCGACGGGCGCTACCTGCTGTGGTCCGACATCCCCAACGACCGCATCCTGAAATGGGAGGAGGAGACCGGCGCGGTCAGCGTCTTCCGCAAGACGTCGTGGAACGCGAACGGCAACACGCGCGACCGGCAGGGCCGCCTGGTGACGTGCGAGCATCGCGGGCGGCGCGTCACCCGCACGGAATACGACGGCACCATCACCGTGCTGATGGATAGCTGGCAGGGCAAGCGCCTGAACTCCCCCAACGATGTGGTGGTGAAGTCGGACGGGTCCATCTGGTTCACCGATCCGGCGTTCGGCATCAGCGGTTATTACGAAGGGGAAAAGGCGGAGTCCGAAATTCCCATGGCGGTCTGGCGCATCGATGGCGACACCGGCGCGGCGACGATGATGGCCGATGATGTCGAGGGACCGAACGGGCTGGCGTTCTCCCCCGACGAGTCGATCCTGTATGTCGTCGCGTCGCGCGCCACGCCGAACCGGCTGATCCGTGCCTTCGACGTGGTCGAGGACGGGACGAAGCTGGCCAGAAATCGCGTGTTCATCAATGCCGGGCCGGGCACGCCGGACGGGTTCCGCGTCGATATCGACGGCAATCTGTGGTGCGGCTGGGGCATGGGTGAGCCCGAGCTGGACGGGGTGCGCATCTTCAACAAGCTGGGCGCGCCGATCGGCCATATCAGCCTGCCCGAACGCGCGGCCAATCTGTGCTTCGGCGGGCGGCATCGCAACCGGCTGTTCATGGCGGCGAGCCATGGGCTGTATTCGCTGTATGTGAACACGCAGGGCGTGGCGGGCGGCTGATGTTCAACCTGGCGGCGCACGGCACCACGATCCGCACCGAGGTGCTGGCGGGGGCCACCACCTTCCTGACGATGGCGTATATCGTGGTCGTCAATCCCGGCATCCTCGCCGCCGCCGGGATCGATCCCGGGGCGGCCTTCGTCGCCACCTGCCTTGCCGCGGCGATCGGATCGGCGGCGATGGGGCTGTTCGCCAACCTGCCGCTGGCGCTGGCGCCGGGGATGGGTATCAACGCCTATTTCACCTTCGTCGTCGTGAAGGGCATGGGCGTGACCTGGCAGGTCGCGCTGGGGGCGGTGTTCCTGTCGGGACTGCTGTTCCTGGCCGTCAGCCTGTTCCGCATCCGCGAATGGCTGATCAACGGCATTCCGCTGTCGCTGAAGCTGGGCACCGGGGCGGGCATCGGCTTCTTCCTGGGGCTGATCGGCCTGCGGGAGATGGGGCTGGTGGTCGGCAGCCCGGCCACGCTGGTCACGATCGGGCATATGACGACGCCGACGACGCTGCTGTCCTGCCTGGGCTTCCTGATCATCGCCGGGCTGTCCGCCCGCCGCATCACCGGCGCCATCCTGATCGGCATGGTCGCGATCGCCGCGCTCGGCATCCCGCTCGGCCTGACCAGCTTCAAGGGCGTGGTCGCGGCCCCGCCGTCCTTGGCACCGACGCTGCTGCAGCTGGACATCATCGGCGCGCTGAACCTGGGTGTGGTGACAGTCATCCTGACACTGTTTCTGGTCGATCTGCTGGACAATGCGGGCACGCTGATCGCCACCATGCATCGCGCCGGGCTGCTGCGTCCCGATGGAACCATCCCCAGCCTGCGTGAGGCATTGCTGGCCGATTCGGGGGGAGCCATCATCGGCTCGGTCCTGGGGACCAGCACCACGACGAGCTATATCGAGAGTTCGGCGGGTATCCAGTCGGGCGGGCGCACCGGGCTGACCGCGATGGTGGTCGCGGTGCTGTTCCTGCTGACGCTGTTCTTCGCGCCGCTGGCAACGTCGATTCCCGCCTTCGCCACCGCGCCGGCGCTGGTCTTCGTGGCCTGCACCATGGCCGGCACGCTGCGCGACATCGATTGGGACGACCTGACCGAATATCTGCCGGCCTCGGTGCTGGCGCTGTCGATGCCGTTCACCTTCTCGATCACCACCGGCATCGGCCTGGGCTTCATCGTCTATGCGCTGGTCAAGCTGGCCGCCGGGCGGTTCGGCGACGTGCCGGGCGCGGTCTGGCTGATCGGTGGGTTGTCGGTGCTGAAGTTCGCGCTGACCACATAGCGGCCCGGCCGCCATCCACGGCGCGTCGTGCCGTGGATGGCGGTTCGGGTGTCAGGCCGCGCGGCGGGTGCGGCGGATCAGCCCAAGCCCGAGCAGCCCGGTGCCGAGGATGCTGAGCGTGAACGGCTCGGGAACCGGGTTGGCAACGAAATCGCCGACCAGGGTCAGCGTGCCGGTGTTGCCCTCGGCGTTCTTCCAGGTATTCCCGGTCAGGGTGCTGCCACCGCTGGCGACCAGGTGCAGGTTCTGGACGGTGTAGCCAAGGACGCTGGACGAGAAATTCGCCGTCGAGAAGCCGACGATCAGATCACCCGACGGGTTGTTGGTGTTCTGGATGTTCAGCGCCAGGCCGGACAGTGTGCCAGTGCCGACTGGTGACGTGAAATTGTCGGCCACGGACCAGGTGATGTTGAAGGAATCATCCGTCTGGCCGTTCGACGTCGCGCGGTTGATCCAGGTCAGGCTGCCGAGCGTGACGCCGAGGCCATCGGGATCGTTGATCGACCCGTCGAGCGTGTTCAGCACGGACGACGAACTGACACTGGGGGAATTGCCGCCCCAGATCAGCTGGTTGGAATTGACCAGCACGCAGGTATTGGGATTGTTGCACTGGGTGAGATTGCTGAGCGAGCCATTGGTCGTGCCGCTGACAGCGACCGCATGGGCGAGCCCGCTGACCGAGATGCCGGCGAGGACCGTAGCCGCCAGCAAAGCTGTTCGTTTCATCGCAGTACTCCGAATTGCACTGCGTATCGGGATAGGGGTTCGGGTTGTCTGTCAGTAGAATCGGAAACTACTCAGATGCATGCGGGCATCCAGAAATTTGGGCGTGCGGGCCGGTGGTTGCGGAAAAAGACATGTGATTGCAAGCGGTCTGTCGCGACCATGCCGGGGAAGAATAGTGTCACGATGCCGTGAAACCGGTTTGGCGGCGGGTCATCGGCGCGCCGGACTCGCTATGCGCGCCGGACGCGTACCGTCCCGCGCAGCGTCTCGCCCGGTGCCAGCACATGCATGGCCTGCCTAGGGGCCTGTCCCAGGTCCAGGCCATCGCGGTTCACCGCGTCGGGGGCATGGGATACCGGCTCCACGCAGAAGAAATCCGCGCCCTCGGGCGTGAACACCTGCAGGGTGGCGAACACGGGGTCGGCTTCGATCGTCAGGCGGGCGGCCCCGGTCTCGATCCGGGCGGTGCCGTCCCAGCCGGTGAACGCGTTGTCCAGACGCGCGGCCCCGACCGGACGAGCGCGGGCATGGTCCCACGCGGGCGGCAGGACGACGTGGCGTTCAGGCAGGGCGGTCGCGTCATTCTGCCACACGCCTGACGCGCGGAACTGCAGCGTTGCCCCGGGAAGGCGCGGGAAATACGGATGCAGGCCGATCCCCGCCGGCGCTGCAGCGTCGTGGCGGTTGGTCATGGCCAGGGTCACGGCCAGGCCATGCGCATCCAGCGCATAGTCCAGCGTCGCATCGAAGGCGAAGGGCCAGGCGCGTGCAGCCTCGCCGGTGGGGTCGTGGCACAGGGCCAGCGACACGCCATCGCCTGCTGCCCGCGTCACCCGCCATGCGCGCTGCCAGCCCACGCCATGGATCGCATGCGGATGGTCGCCCATGTTGCGGTCCAGGCGATGGTCCCGGCCATTCCAGCGGAACCGGCCCTGTGCGATGCGGTTGCAGTAGGGCAGCAGCGGGAAGCAGGCGGTGGCGCGGACATCGTCGGCCGAGCCGTGGCGCATCAGCGCGGTCGCGCCGTCCTGCCAGGACAGGATGGCCCCGCCCTGCGCCGGCAGGATCGCCACCGCTCCGCCGCCGAGAGCCAGCATCACCGGTCCGGCGCGGCGGGCCGGCGGGGGCCGTAGGTCTTGAAGCGCTGTTGCGCGGCTTCCATCTCGGCATCGTCCAGCAGGCGCGGCGTGCCGGCGGCGCGTGCCATCAGGTATTGCCGGCACAGCGTCTCCAGCAGGATCGCGCGATCCAGCGCCTGGCGCGGGTCCCGCCCGTGCACGATCATGCCGTGATTGGCCAGCAGGCAGGCGCTGTGGCCGCGGATCGTCTCGCCCGCCAGGGCCGCGAGGTCGGGCGTGCCGAACGTCACATAGGGCGCGCAGGGCACGGTGGTGCCGCCGAACTGCACCACCATGTAGTGGAACGCCGGCAGCGCCTGGTTCAGGCATGCCAGCGCGGTGCAGGCATCGGCATGGGTGTGGATGATGCAGCCGGCATCGGGGGCGGTGCCATAGACGGCGGCGTGCATCGGCCACTCGGAGGAGGGTGTGGCATCCCCCCTCGCGGCGCCATCGAACGTCACCTCGGCCATCTCGCGCGCCCCGACGCCATCGGGCGATCCGCCCGAGGGGGTGACGATCATCCCCCCCTTGGTGCGGATGCTGACATTGCCCGCGCTGCCGACGATCAGCCCGAGCCGGCCGAGCGTGGCGTAGAGGTCGGCGACGGCGTGCCGTGCGTGGGACTTCTTCACATCAGGAACACGCCCTTGCCGTCCGACTGCTTGTCGAACAGCTTGTAGGCTTCCTCGGCCTGGTCCAGCGACCAGCGATGGGTGAACAGCTTGTCGACGTCGATCTTGCGGTCGACGCAGAACTGCGCGCACTCGGCCTGGATGATGTTGGAGAACGTCCACGACCCGATCAGCGTCAGCTGGCGGCGCAGGATGTGCGGGCTGACATCGATCTTCACATCGCCGCCCTCGCCGACGAAGCACATCGTGCCCCACACCTTGGTGGAGCGGATGGCGTTCAGGCGCGCTTCCGGGTTGGACGAGGTATCCAGCGTCAGGTCGGCGTACTTGCCGTGGGTCAGTTCCTTGATCGCCTCGACCGGGTCGTTGGAACCGGGGTTCACGACCTCATCGGCGCCGAACTCCTTGGCGCGGTCCAGGCGCTGGGGGCTGATGTCGAGCGCGATGACCCTGGCGCCGAGGGCCTTGGCGAACTGGGTGGCGGCGAGGCCGACGGGACCCTGGCCGAAGATGGCGATGGTGTCGCGGCCCGAGATGTTCATCCGCCGCAGCGCGCCCCAGGCCGTGCCGGACCCGCAGGAGACGGCGGCCCCGGCCGAGAAGCTCAGCTCATCCGGCAGCGGGACCATGGTGTTGGCCGGCACCAGCAGATACTTGGCGTGCCCGCCATGGGAGTTGGAGCCGTACACCTTGACCGGCACTTCCTGGCACAGCTGCTGCCAGCCCGAGCGGCAATGCCCGCACTGGGTGCAGCCCTGGTAGTGGTGGCACATGACGCGCTGGCCGACCTTGGCTTCCGACGCCATCACGCCGGGGCCGACGGCGGCGACGATGCCGCAGGGTTCGTGGCCGGCGATGGTGGGGTTGGGGTTCGGCGGCAGGCCGGTGGCGTTGCGCGGCTGGTTCTTCGGGCGGCGATACTGGTGCAGGTCGGACCCGCACATGCCGGAGGCCTTCATTTCGACGACGACTTCGCCTGGACCCGGTGTGGGGTCGGGGAAGTTCATGATTTCGAGCTCACGCTCGCCGGTGAAGACGACGCCGCGCATGGGTTCCCTCCTGGTTCGTAGTGGCCGGAGGTTAGCGCGGATCGGGCCAGAGTGGGAGGGGGCGGGGTTTGAGGGGGCGGGGTTGGGGGGACGGACCCGGGCGTTGCCGCCCGGATCTGGCACCAACCGGCTATCCCCGATATTCCGGTGTGGGGAACAGCAGCGGGAACGCGCTGTGTGCATGCGGCTGTGTCACGACAGGTGCATTGCGATGCACGAATGCCGGGTTCAGCTCGTTCAGTGTCCGCGCCCCCGCCAGCGCCATTGCCACGCCCAGCTCGTGCTCCAGCAGTTCCAGCATCTTCACCACGCCCGCCGCGCCATCGGCGGCCAGCGCATAGCAGTACATCCGCCCCATCGCGACCGCGTCCGCGCCCAGCGCGATCGCCTTCACGATGTCGGTGCCGCGGCAGATCGAGCCATCCACGATCACCTTTGCCCGTCCGCGCACCGCGGCCATCACCTCGGGCAGCACATCCATCGACCCGCGGCCCTGGTCCAGCTGCCGCCCGCCATGGTTGGAAACATACACGCCCTCCACCCCGTGCTCGCAGCACAGCGCGGCATCCTCGGCGGTGGCGATGCCTTTCAGGATCAGCGGGATCGAATGCCTGTCCTTGAAGTGCTTCACATTGTCCCAGGTGAAGCCGGCCTGCCATGACTGCCCGGTGGCGGTCGCGCGCCACGGCTTGACGAACCGTCCGGCGATGTCGCGTTCGCGGCGGGAATATGCCGCCGTGTCCACGGTGATGGCGAAGGCGTTGTATCCGGCATCGATCGCGCGCTTCACCACGTCGTCGATCCAGGCGTTGTCGCCCCGCACGTAAAGCTGGAAGATCTTGGCACCCGAGGTTGCCGCGGCCACGTCCTCCAGCCCCGGGTGGGTCACCGAACTGACCATGATCGCGTTGCCGAAGGCCGAGGATGCCTGGCCCGCCGTCGCCGCGCCACCGGGATCGAAGGATTCCAGCGACCCGACCGGGGCCAGGATCACGGGGATGCGCAGCTTCTGGCCGAACAGCGTGGTCGAGGTGTCGATCTTCGAGACGTCCACGCAGACCCGCGGGCGCAGGGCCAGCGAATCGAGCGCCAGGCGGTTGCGCCGCAGCGTGGTTTCGCTTTCGGTCGCGCCGACCAGATAGCCCCAGATATGGTCCGACAGTTTGGCCCGCGCCGCCGGGATGAATTCATGCAGGCATTGGAAGTCGCCTGTCGGTTCGAACAGGTGTTTGGCTGCGGCTTGGTCGTCCATCGGCTCTCTCCCCCTCTCGGTCGGCTGCATCTGGCAGCGGCGGGCGCCGGAAGGCAAGGCCCTGCGCTACAGCGCGATCGCGGCGGTGGGCGTGCGGGGCAGGTGGCCGGGGCGGGTTTCGGGCATCAGGATGACGATGATCGCGGTGGCCGCCAGCCCGACGGCGGCCAGGCTGATGAAGGCGGATTGCAGGCCGAAATGGTCCGATATCAGCCCCGCGGCCGTGGTGCTGATGGTCGCGCCCAGGCCCGAGGCCAGCCCGATCGAGCCCATCGCCAGGTTCAGATAGCCGGTCTTGCGCGTCAGGTCGGCGGCGATCAGCGGCATCATCAGCCCGAACACCGTGGCACTGACCCCGTCCAGGGCCTGGATCGCCACCAGCGCCGGTGCATCGGGCCCGGTTGCGAACAGCAGCGCGCGGGCCGGCAGGGCGAGGAAGCCGATCATCAGGATCGGCCGCCGCCCCCAGCGTTGTGCCAGGATCCCTGCCAGCGGCGCGCAGGCGATCACCACGATCTGTGGGACGATGATGGTGGCGGACACGGCGAAGTCGGTCTCGGTCGATTTCTGCGCCAGCGCGTTCAGCGCCAGCGGCAGCATGGCGGCGTTCGACAGCGCGAACAGCAGCGAGCAGAAGGCGAACACGTGCAGGGCCGGCTCGCGGAAGATCATCCACGGCCAGACCCGCGGTTCGTCCGCGGCCGGGGTATCGGTGGGCGGCGGGGCGGTGGCCGGTCCGCCGCCGTTCAGCGGGATCAGCGCCAGCGCCACCATGGCCGGGCCGACCAGCAGGGCGGTGGCGATGAACACCTCGCGCTCGGACCCGTAATAGGCGACCACGCCCAGCGCCCCGCCGGTCAGCGCGTTGCCCACCGACGCCCAGCGGTTGTTGATGCCGACCCGTTCCGAGAACCCGTCATGCCCGCAGATCGAGAGGGTGATGGCGGCGATGGCGGGGGTGATCACCACCGAGGCCAGCGCGTGCAGGACCTGCGCGCCCCAGATCGTGGGCTGGGTCGCCGGCGCGGCCAGCATCAGTGCGCTGACCAGCAGCACGACCAGGGCGGCGATGGTCAGGGTGCGCCGGCGCGGGCTGGCATCGACCAGGATGCCGCCGGGCAGCTGTCCGATCAGCGCGGCGAAGGTGCCGATGCTGAGCGCGAACCCGATCTGGGTGTCGTCCCAGCCCTGCCGGGTCAACCAGACCGCCACGAACGGGCCGAATCCGGTCTGGGCCGCGGCCACGAAGAAGTTCAGGGCATTCAGCCCGTACTGGCAGCGCGGCGTTTCCATGCGGATGGTGCGTTCCGTTGTCCCGGGCGGACCTTACCGCGCGGCGGCTGCAAACAGAAAGGGCCGGATGGCGATCACCATCCGGCCCTGGCGCGGTCAGCCGGGCGGTATCAGTCGCCGACCGCGCGCACCCGCGGGGCGCCGGACATCAGCGATTTGTAGACATCGACATAGTCCTCGGCCATGCGGCGCGCGGTGAAGCGGCGGTCGAACGTGGCGCGCACCGTGGCACGATCCAGCGTGTGGACCTTGCCGACCGCCTTCACCGCCTCGTCGATGCTGTTCACCACGAAGCCGGTCACGCCGTCATCCATCACCTCGGGGACCGACCCGCAGTTGAACGCGATCACCGGTGTGCCGCAGGCCATGGCCTCGATCATCACCAGGCCGAACGGCTCGGGCCAGTCGATCGGGAAGATCAGGCAGTGCGCGCCCGACAGGAAGGCGGGCTTCTGCGCGTCGTTGATCTCGCCGATGAACTCGACATTCGGGTTGCCCTGGATCAGCGGCTTGATCTTGCTGTCGTAATATTCCTTGTCGGCGTTATCGACCTTGGCGGCGATCTTCAGCTTCATGCCGGCCTTCGCAGCGATGGCGATGGCTCTGTCCGCGCCCTTTTCCGGGGAGATGCGGCCGAGGAAGGCC
>CAYZKM010000058.1:0-15291 GCA_964478525.1 uncultured Bifidobacterium sp. | reverse complement strand
TGCAGCTTCACCGTCGAGCGGGGGCGTATCACCTGCCTGGTCGGGCCGAACGGGGCGGGCAAGACCACGATCTTCAACGTGATCACCGGCTTCCTGACCCCGAACCAGGGGCATGTCTCGTTCAAGGGGCGGTCGCTGGACGGGCTGAAGCCGCAGGCCATCGTGGGGCTGGGCATTGCGCGCACCTTCCAGAACCTGCGCCTGTTCGTCGACCTGACCGCGCTGGACAATGTGCTGGTCGCGCTGCCGGACCAGAGCGGAGAGGAACCGCTGGGCGCGATCTTCCGCCCGCTGCATGTCCGCCAGGCGCAGAAGCGCCGGCGGGACGAGGCGATGGCGACGCTGGAGCATGTCGGGCTGGCCAGCAGAGCCAACGAGTTCGTGCGGAATCTGTCCTATGGCGAGCAGAAGCTGCTGACGGTGGCGCGCGTGCTGGCGACGGGGGCGGAGTTGCTGTTGCTGGACGAGCCGGCCTCGGGCCTGTCGGCCGGGGCGCTGGACGCGATCATGGCGCTGCTGCGCCGGCTGCAATCCGAGGGCAAGACGCTGCTGGTGGTGGAGCACAACACCCGCGTCGTGCAGCAGATCGCCGATGACGTGCTGTTCCTGCACCAGGGTCACCTGATGGCCACCGGCACGCCCGAAGCGATCATCAGCGATCCGGCGCTGGCGGAAATCTATTTCGGCGGGACGCTCTGATGGTGCTGCAACTGAACGCCGTCGCGGCCGGGTACGGGTCGAAGACCGTGATCTCGGGCGTGTCCTTCGCGCTGGAGCCGGGGCAGATCCTGGCGTTCCTGGGCCATAATGGCGCGGGCAAGACCACGACGCTGCGCGCGGCAATGGGGCTGCTGCCGCTGCGGGGTGGGGATGTGGTCTTCGACGGGCACTCGATCCAGCGGCTGTCGGTGGCGGATCGCATCGCCGCGGGGCTGCGGATGCTGCCCGAGGGGCGCGGCATCTTTCCCGATCTGAGCGTGGAGGAGAATGTCGACGTCGTCGCCGCGCGCAATGTCGGGGCTGGTGCGATGTTCGACGTGCCTGATGTATACAAGCTGTTTCCGGTGCTGGACGAACGCCGCACGACGCGTGCGGGCAGCATGAGCGGCGGGCAGCAGCAGATGCTGGCGCTGTCGCTGTCGATCCTGGGCACGCCGCGGTGCCTGATGCTGGACGAACCGTCGATCGGGCTGGCGCCGAACCTGGTGGAGCGGATGTTCCAGCAGGTGCACGACGTCTGCAAATCGCACGCCATGACGGCGGTGCTGGTAGAACAGAACGTTGCCGCGGCGATGAAGATCGCCGACCGGGTGATCATCATGAACAACGGAGAGATCGTGTTCGACGGCGGCCCGGAGGAGGCGCGGGCGTCGAACTTCTGGCACTATTTCTAGAGCATGATCACGCTGAGCGGGATCAGCAAGGCCGGACGCCCCGCCGATCCCGCCACGCATCACTTCGCCTGGACGGGGGTCGTCGCCATGCCCGCCGGACCGCCCGAGACCTTGATGGCGCCCGCCGGCTTCAGCGTCTTGCCGTCGAACTTGAACAGCTGAATCTCCTGCTCGACCATGCACTGCACCATCAGCAGCGTGGTGGACTTGTTCCAGCCCGCGCCCTGGCACCAATGGCCGACCCTGGCGTCCGTCACCTTGCGGAACTTCATCTTCTCGACGGCGAAGACCGGCACCAGCCCATAGTCGTTCAGGAACGACGAGCCGGGCACCTTGTTGGACCCGTTCATCACCGTCACGACCACGTGCTTGCCGTCGGGTGCGACGGTCAGGCTTTCCGGGGTCTGCCCGACGCTGACCGTATCGACCACGCGCGGCGGATTGGCCTTCAGGTCGATCAGGCTGATCGTGTCGGAATCGCCGTTGCCCATGCCGACATTGGCGATCGCGGCCCAGTCGCCCTTGGGGCTGATGCCCAGCGGATAGGGTTTCAGCCCGGCATAGATGTCGCGGCCGGAATGCTGCACGGTGTTGCCGTTGACGCTCAGGACGGACACCTTGCTGTCGCCATCCCGCGTCACCAGCGCCGACTTGCCATCCGGCGTGAACGCCACCGAACTGGGTCCCGACGCCGCCTCGCCCAGCTTGATCTTGCCAGCCGGGGTCAGCGTCTTGTTGGCGATGGTGAAGACCGAGACGGTGCCTTCGTTGCGGTTGGTCACCAGGGCCAGCGTGGCCGAGGGATTGATCGCGACATCGGTGGCGCCAAGCCCGGCCTCGACCGACCCGATCACCGCGGGCGGGTTCGCCTTCAGGTCGATGACGCTGACCAGGTTGTGTGGCGCGGTCTTCTTCTTGTCGGCCGGATCGATCTTTGTCGCGGCGGTGACCAGGGCGAACGACTCGTCGGGGGCGATGGCGACGCTCTGCGGCGGGCCGACCAGGCTGGTCGGCACGTTGATCGTGGCGATCACCTTGGGTGGCGTGGTGGCCAGGTTCAGGATGGTGATGTTGTCGGGGCTCGGGTTGTCGGGGACGGTGTTGACACCCTTGATCAGCACGCCCTTGCCGTCATTGGCAGAGATCGCGATATCCGCCAGGGCGGGCAGGCAGGCGGGCAGCGAGGCGGTGAGCAGGCAGCTTGCCAGCAGCGCAGTGCGGCTCAACATGGGTCGTTCTCCCGTTGTCTTGTTCTGTCGTTGGGTTCGTTCAGTCGGTCCGGCTGACATTCCAGAAAGTGTGCAACCCGTTGGTCAGCACGCCGGTCAGGTTGGCACGATACGCGGTCGGCGGCGAGAACTGGCCCAGGAACATCTGCGGGGCCTGGTCCAGCACGCGGATCTGCATTTCCCGCGCCAGTTCCCGGCGTTTGGCGGGATCGGCCTCGACCTCGAACTTCGCGACCAGCGCGGGCATGCCGGGATCGCAGTTCCAGCCGGGATAGGTGCCACCACAGCTATATGACGTGGCGTAGTGCGACAGCGGGTTGATCATGTCGTACCCGCTCCAGACCACCGGCATCAGGTTCCACCCGCCCTGTTCCAGCGGCTCTTTCTTCAGGCGCCGTTGCGCGAGCGAGCTGTAGTCGGACGCCACCACGTCCAGGTTGAACCCGGCCCGCTTGATCTGGTCGATCACGACAAGGGAGATCGGGTTGATCGTCGCCGAGTCGGTGCTGTGCAGCAGCACGATCCGTTCGTTGTTGTAGCCGGCGTCCTTCAGCATCTGCCGGGCGGTCTCGGCGCTGGGCTTGCGCAGCGCCTCGGTGCCGGCATCGGTGGCATAGGGTCCACCGCACAGGAACACGGACTGGCAGAACGGCACGTACATGTCGGGCGGCAGGCCGAGCCCGCCGAGGATTTCCTTCTGGTCCAGTGCGATCTGCAGTGCCTTGCGGATGCGCACGTCGTTGAACGGCGGCAGCAGGTTGTTCACCGACAGCCCGCCCATGATATGGGCGGTCGGCGGCTGGATGATCACCTTGATCTTGGGATCGCGCCGCATCAGCTCGATATAGTCGAACGGCAGCACTTCCAGATAGTCGACCGCGCCGGTCTGTAACGCGGTGACGCGCGTGGACACGTCGGGCATGCTGACAAGCTCGACACTGTCCAGGTGCACGACCTTGCCGCCGGCGAACCCATCGGCCGGTTCCGGTCGCGGCTTGTAGGCCGGGTTACGGCGGAAGATCGCGCGGTCGCCGGGGCGCCATTCGTCCCGGCGGAAGGTGAACGGGCCGGATCCGATCGTTTCGGTATTGGCCTTCGATGGTGGCGTGGCGGCCATGCGGGCGGGCATCATCACGGGCAGCAGCGCGTTGGGCTTGCCGATGGCCTCGATCACGAAGGCGAACGGGCGCGACAGCACGAACTGGAACGTGCGGGCGTCGACGATGCGCAGGTCCTGCGTCGCGGTGAACAGCCGCTTGCCGAACGCATCGACCTGCGCCCAGCGCTTCAGCGACGCCACGCAATCCTCGGCCGTCACCGCGGTGCCGTCGTGCCAGGCCAGGCCGGGGCGCAGCGTGAATGTCCAGGTCAGCCGGTCGTCGCTGGTGGTCCAGCCTTCCAGCATCTGCGGGCGATAGACACCCTTCGAATCCATGGCGACGAGCATGTCGTACACCATGTATCCCAGCGTGCGGGTAACGGTTGCCGTTGTCACGATCGGATCGAGCACCTGCAGCTCGATGTTCATCACCGCGCGCAGGGGCTTCTGGTCCGCCTGTGCGGGGCCGGCCAGCGCGACGCCGGCCGCCAGCGCGCCGGCCGTAAGGGCGTGTCGCATCAGTATTCCGACGGCGGGATGCCGGCATTCTTCCGGCGGTGGTCGAAATTCGTCATGTTCAGCTTCCGGCGATGGTCGGCGTACAGCAGCGGCTCGTATCTCGCGGGATTGTCCGCCGTGACGCAGGGCGGCACCGGTTCGATGATTGCCTGCAGCCCTGGTCCGTAGAAGAACGGGATGGCGTGCCGCAGCTGGTTGTTCAGGTTGACCACCCGGTGCGGCGTCGGCTTGTAGCGATCGTTGGAGTAGCGGCCCAGCATCTCGCCGGTGTTGACGACGAAGGTGCCGGGAATGGTGGCGGGGCGGATCCACTCGCCTTGGGCGGTGCGCACTTCCAGGCCGGGCAGCGCCGATTGGGCCAGCAGCGTCAGGAAGTTGGTGTCGATATGTGGGGCGAAGCCGAACTGGTTGTCGGCCGCGCCGTCATGCGAGGGGTAGCGGATCAGCCGCAGCGTGCCGGTGGGTTCGCTGGTGAAGGCGTGGTCGAAATAGTCCGGTGCGACGCCCAGCGCGGTGCCGACGGCGGACACCATTTTCCGGGCCAGCGGCCGCAGCGCGTAGAAATAGGCCAGGGTGGCGTTGCGGAACTGCGGCATGTCGGGCGGCCAGCGGTTCAGCCCGTACAGCGGGTCGCCGGCGCGGATGCGCGGGTCCTCGGGCGAGAGTTCCGTGGTGATGTAGAAGCTCTCGCTCAGGTTCGGCTGCGTGTTCACGTTGATTTTCGACGTGCGAACGATCTGCGCGCCATAGGGCAGATAGCCGATGTTCAGGTCGCCGACCTTGAAGGTGGTCTTATAGGCGGTGTCCCGGTCGAAGAAAGCCGAGGCGGCAGCGAAACAAGTGTCGATCAGCGCCTGGTCGATGCCATGGTTGGCAATGACCATGAAGCCGGTGTCGCGGCAGGCGGTTTCGATCTGGGCGGCCAGTCGGTCCCGCGCGCCTGGTGCATCGGCGAGATAGGGCCCGACATCCAGGACCGGAATGCGATCGGATACCGGCGCGGGCGCGGGGCGGGGGGCGGCAGCGGTCTGGTTCATGGGAGTGACCATTTGGCTGTTTGTTTCGCACCGCAGCGTAACACGGCGCCAGGGTTGCGCAACGCCAAGGTCGCGCAACGCCAAAGTCGCGCAACGGGGCATGTCTTGCGGTTCGGGGCCGATTGGGCTGGATTGGCGCCACGCGCGTTCAGGAGACCGACCATGATTCCGGGCCACAGGCCATGAGCAAGGAAATCCGCCTGCTGTCGACCAGTGCCATCCTGGGATACGGTTTCCCGGAGGCGTCGCTGCAGGCCGGCCTGGACCGCAAGCCCGACTTCATCGGCGTGGATGGTGGCAGCGTCGATCCCGGCCCGCATTATCTGGGCATCGGCAAGCCGTTCTGTTCCCCCATCGCCATCCGGCGCGACCTGCGGCTGATGCTGAACGCCGCGATCCGCCAGGGGATTCCCCTGGTGATCGGCACCGCGGGCGGGGCGGGCGGGGCGCCGCACCTGAAACTGGTGGCCGACATGGCGCGGCAGATCGCGCGCGAGGACGGGCTGCACTTCAAGATGGCGCTGATCCATGCCGAACAGGGCAAGGATACGGTGCGTCGGCTGAACGCGGCGGGGCGGGTGACCGGCCTGGCGCACCAGCCGCCGCTGACCGATGCGGTGATCGAGCGGTCGTCGCGCATCGTCGGCATGATGGGCCCCGAACCGTTCATCGAGGCGCTGGACAATGGCGCGCAGGTGGTGCTGGCCGGGCGCAGCAGCGATCCCGCGCCCTGGGCCGCGGCCGCCACCCGCGCGCAGTTGCCGCCGGCACCGGCCTGGTATGCGGGCAAGATGCTGGAATGCGGCGCCACGCCGTCGATCCCCAAGGGGCATGACTGCCTGTTCGTGACGGTGCGCGAGGATCATGTCGAATGCGAACCGACGAACCCGATCCGCCGGTGCACGCCGATGTCGATCGCCAATCACTCCCTGCACGAGAATTCCAGCCCGATCCATCACATCGAGCCCGGCGGGATGCTGGATACGTCGGAATGCCGGTTCGATGCCATCAGCGATCGCGCGGTGCGGATCTCCGGCATGAAGTGGAACCCGGCCACGCAGTACACCGTGAAGCTGGAAGGCGTGGAGATGGCCGGCTATCGCGCCATCTGCGTCTGCGGGTCGCGCGATCCGCTGCTGATCGGGCGGCTGGAGTCCTTCCTCGATTCCGTGCGGTCCGAGGTTGCGACCAAGGCGGCGGCGTTCGGCGCGGCACTCGATACGTACCGGCTGGGCATCCGCGTCTATGGCCGCGACGGCGTGATGGGGGAGCGTGAGTTCATCCGC
Organism: uncultured Bifidobacterium sp.; assembly: GCA_964478525.1. Lineage (GTDB taxonomy): Bacteria > Pseudomonadota > Alphaproteobacteria > Acetobacterales > Acetobacteraceae > Rhodopila. The sequence continues at coordinate 8,727 of CAYZKM010000058.1, read as the reverse complement.
GACCGCACCCCGCACGAGGTCGGGTTCGTGATCGAGGTGGTGGCGCAGCAGAGCCAGGAAATGGCGAGCGCGGTGCTGGGGATGGCGCGCACCAACATGCTGCACACCGACTTCCCGGGCCGCCTGGCCAAGGAGGGCAACATGGCGTTCCCGTTCTCTCCGTCGGACATCGATGTCGGCCCGGTCTATCGTTTCAGCGTCTACCATGTCGCCGCGCTGGACGATCCGACCGAATTGTTCCCGATCGAATACGAGATGGTGTGAGATGGCCTATATCCGCGACATCGCCAAGGTCTGCAAAAGCAAGAATGCCGGCCCGTTCGAGCTGACCATCGATGTGGTGTTCGACAACGCCGAGATGTTCAACCGCGTCAAGGCCACCGGCGTCCTCTGCGAATCCCTGTTTGCCCGGCTTTACAACGTGAAGCCCGAACATGTCCTGTTCACGCCGTACGATGCGGCGTTCGCGTTCAAGGCGACGCTGCCGCGCCTGGTGCCGGCCGGGGAATTCGGCGACACCGACGTGTATGGCTGCCAGCAGGCCGCGCCGCTGCTGGATGTTGATGTGCCTGTCTGAGAAAAAGTGAGATAACGACAATGTCCTCCCAGAACCGGATGATGACCCTGGTGGCGTTCCTGCAGGCGCAGAACTGCTCGAACCTGCCGGGATCGTGGCGTCATCCCTCTACCATCCTGGATTTCCTGACGCCCGAATACTACCAGCGCATCGCCCGCTCGCTGGAGGAGGGGAAGATCCAGATGGCGTTCTTCGACGACCGCCTGGCGCTGCCGGATCGTTACACGGAAAACCATCACGAGGCGATCGCCGCCGGCGTGCGCGCGGTGAAGCTGGACCCGGCCACGATCCTGATGGCCATGGGCATGGTAACGTCGAAGCTGGGCCTGGGGGCGACCTACTCCACCACGTACTACGAACCGTTCCATGTCGCGCGCGTGTTCGCCACGATGGACCTGATGCTGAAAGGCCGTGCCGGCTGGAACATCGTCACGTCGCTGAACAGCGGCGAGGCGCTGAACTTCGGCGGCGAGAAGCACATGGAGCATGACGCGCGCTACGACCGCGCCGATGAGTTCATGGACGTGGTCATGGGCCACTGGAACACGTGGGAGGACGACGCGCTGATCCTGGACAAGGAAGGCAGCCGCTTCGCCGATCCGAACAAGGTGCACCGGCTGGACTTCCACGGGCAGTACTTCAATTCCCGCGGGCCGTTCTCGGTGCCGCGCTCCCCACAGGGCCATCCGCTGCTGATCCAGGCCGGGCAGTCCGGGCGCGGGCAGGCCTTCGCCGCCAAATGGGCGGAACTGGTGTTCGTGATCTATCACAGCCTGGAAGCCGGCAAGCGGCAGTACAAGGCGTTCAAGGAGGCCGTCGCGGCCGAGGGTCGCAACCCCGACCACGTGAAGGTCGCGCCCGCCTGCTATGTGATCGTCGGTGAATCGGAAGACGCCGCGCAGGAGAAGCGCGCGATCATCGAGAACCTGGCTCGGCCGGTGGATGGGCTGGTGCTGATCTCGGAAGTTCTGAACTACGATTTCTCGAAGAAGGGCTACGACGAGCCGTTCAGCGACCAGGAACTGGCCGAATTCTCGTGGCACGGGTTTCGCGACCGCGTGATCGAGATGTCGGGCAAGAAGAACCCGACCGTGCGCGACTTCGTGGAAGTGTCGGGCCGCGGCACGATCAAGGAGCACAAGGTGTTCTGCGGCACGCCGAAATCGGTGGCCGACCAGATGGAGGAATGGTTTTCGGCCCCGGCGTGCGACGGGTTTGTGCTGGCCGCCACCTCGATGCCCGGCACGTACGAGGATGTCTCGCGCCTGCTGGTGCCGGAATTGCAGCGGCGCGGCCTGTTCCACAAGGATTACGAAGGGCCGACCCTGCGCGAGAACATGGGCCTGCCGATCCCCCGCGCCGCCGACTGGCATGCCGCGCGCCGCAAGGCGGCCGAGTGATGCCGGCGCTGCGTTCGCTGCTGTTCGCGCCGGGCAACCATGCCCGCCGGGTCGAGAAGGCGCTGTCGCTGGCCGCCGACGGCGTCATCCTGGACCTGGAAGACGCCGTCGCCATCAGCGAGAAGGCCGCCACGCGCCCAACGGTCGTCGATGCGTTCACCAAGCCGCGTCATGGCAGGCTGTATGTGCGGGTGAATGCCATGTCCACCGAATGGTGCCATGGCGACCTGCTCGCCATCGTGCAGCCCGGTCTGGACGGCATCATCCTGCCGAAGGTGGAGGACGCCGATCAGCTCAAGGCCGCGGACTGGGTGCTGTCGTCGCTGGAACGCGATCGCGGCCTGCCGGTGGGGGCGATCGACCTGATCCCGATCCTGGAAACCGCGCTGGGCATGACCAACATCAACGCGATCTGCCGATCGGGCACGCGCACGAAGCGCATCGCCTTCGGCGCCGGCGATTTCACGCTGGACATGGGCATGGTGTGGTCGCGATCCGAAGCCGAGTTGCTGCCGCATCGCGCGGCCTGCGTGATGGCATCGCGCGCCGCCGGGATCGAGCCGCCGATGGATACCGTATGGGCCGACCTGCGCGACACCGAGGGGTTCATCGCCTCGGCGAAGCACGCCGCCGCGCTGGGCTTCCAGGGCAAGATGCTGATCCATCCGGACCAGGTCGCACCCGGCAATGCCGCCTTCACCCCCGACGCGGCGACACTGGCGCAGGCGCGCCGGGTGATCGCCGCCTTCGAGGAGGCCGAGGCCAAGGGGCTGGCATCGATCCAGCTCGAAGGGCAGTTCATCGACTATCCGATCGTGCAGCGCGCGCGCCGCGTGGTCGAGCAGGCGGGGTGACCAAGGTGGATACACAAGCATTGCAGGGCTGCCGCGTCCTGGACGTGGCGTCGTTCCTGGCCGGCCCGTTCTGCGCCACGCAGCTGGGCGAGTTCGGCGCCGATGTCATCAAGGTGGAACTGCCGAAGGTCGGTGATGCCACGCGCCGCTTCGGCACCATGCACGAATGCGGCGACACGCTGCCATGGCTGTCGGAATCGCGGAACAAGAAGTGCATCACGCTGGACCTGCGCAAGCCCGACGGCGTCGCGCTGCTGAAGCGCCTGGTTGCGCAGTCCGACGTGCTGGTGGAAAACTTCCAGCCGGACACGATGGAAAAATGGGGGCTGGGCTGGGACGTGCTGTCCACGGTCAACCCGCGGCTGATCATGGTGCGCATCTCGGGCTTCGGGCAAACCGGCCCGTACCGCGACCGTCCGGGCTTCGGGCGCATCGGCAACGCGTTCGGTGGGCTGTCCTTCCTGGCCGGCTACCCCGACCGCGCGCCGGTCACGCCCGGTTCGGCCACCATCCCCGACTATCTCTCCGGCCTCTATGGCGCGCTCGGCACGCTGCTGGCCCTGCAGGCGCGGGAGAAGACGGGGCGCGGGCAGGTGGTCGATATCGGATTGTACGAATCGATCTTCCGCATCCTCGATGAGCTGGTGCCCGCCTTCGCCTACAAGGGTTTCGTGCGCCAGCGCATGGGGCCGGGCACGGTGAACGTCGTGCCGCACAGCCATTATCCCACCAAGGACAATCGCTGGATCGCCATCGCCTGTACCAGCGACAAGATCTTCGAACGCCTCGCCATCGCGATGCAGCGGCCGGAACTCGCCGCCCCGGACCGGTGGGGCACCATCGCCGCGCGCGAACGCGACCGCCAGATCGTGGACGATACGGTCGCCATCTGGACCGCGCAGTTCGACCGCGACGACCTGATGCGCAAATGCGAGGCCGAACAGGTGCCGTGCGGTCCGGTCTATGCGATCGATGAGATCTTCCAGGACCCCCAGTACAAGGCGCGGGACAACATCCTGCGCATGACCGATCCCCGCGCCGGCGAACTCGCGGTGCCGAACCTCGTGCCACGCCTGTCCGACACCCCCGGCAAGATCAACTGGCTGGGCCCCGCACTCGGCGCGCACAATGACGAGGTCTACCAGGGCCTGCTCGGCCTCGATGCCGCCGAATTGCAGCGGCTGAAGGATGCCGGCGTGGTCTGACGCACCCGGCGCGGCTGCCGGGATTGCGGTCAGGCCTTCAGGTATCGTTCGGCCAGCGCGGCCCAGTACGATGCGCCAATGGTCAGGACCTCGTCGTTGAAGTCGTATTTCGGATGGTGCAGCAGGGGCGGATCGCCGCCCGAGCTTGTGCCCATCATGATGTAGCTGCCCTGCTTCGCGTTCAGCATATACGCGAAATCCTCCCCGCCCATGGTCGGGGCGCGCATCTCGCGCACCGCCGCCTCGCCGGCGACAATCGTGGCGGCATCCACCGTCAGGGCGGTGGCCTCGGCATCGTTCACCGTCGCCGGCGCGTGGCGGAAGAAATGCAGATCGGCCGTCGCGCCCAGGCTTTCGGCAATGCCCTTCACGATGCGGTGCATGCCTTCCTCGATCTGGTCGCCGACGCGCGGGTTGAACCAGCGCGCGGTGCCCTTCATCGTGACGCGCTCGGGCAGGATGTTGTACGCATCGCCGCCGGTGATCTGCCCGACCGAGACGACCCCGCCCTCGACCGGTTCGATATTGCGCGAGACGATCGTCTGCAGCGCGTTGACGATCTGCGCCGCCACCACGATTGGATCGACGCCCTGATGCGGGAAGGCACCGTGACTGCCCTTGCCGGTGATGGTGATGTCGAAGAACGCCACCGCCGCCATGATCGGCCCGTTGCGCCACAGGAAGCGGCCCGCCGGCGCCTGCGGCCAGTTGTGCAGGCCGAATACCATGTCCATCGGGCAGCGCTGGAACAGCCCGTCCTTCACCATCTTGTCGCCGCCGGCCTCGAACTCCTCGGCCGGCTGGAAGATCACATAGACGGTACCGTCGAAGTTGCGTGTCTCGGCCAGGTATTTCGCCGCGCCCAGCAGCATCGCCGTGTGCCCGTCATGGCCGCAGCTATGCATCACGCCGGGGTTCTGGCTGGCGTGCGGCACGCCGCTTTCCTCCTGCATCGGCAGCGCGTCCATGTCCGCCCGCAGCCCGATTGCCCGATCCGATCCCGCCCGGCCGCGGATCACGCCCACGACGCCGGTCTCGGCCATGCCGGTGATCACCTCGTCGACGCCGAAGGCGCGCAGCCGCTCCTGCACCATGGCCGAGGTCCGGTGCTCCTGCATCGACAGTTCGGGATGGGCATGCAGGTCGCGCCGCCACGCGGTCATCTCGGCATGGAATTCGGCGATCCGGTTGATGATCGGCATGAAGGACTCCCGTGTTCTTGGTCAGGAGTGTGGCGGCGTCCCGAATGTCCGTGCAAGACCTTCTCGCAGTCCGACCGGCGTCAGGCCCAGCACGTCCCGCATCGGGCCGATGTCGAAGGCCTTGTCTTCCAGCAGGCGGCGCAGTTCGGCCGGTTCCACCGTGGGCAGGCCGGGCAGGAATCGCGTCAGCCCGGCCAGCGCGATCAGCGGCGCGGCGGGGCAGGGGATGATGCGCGGCGGCGGCAGGCCGGCGGCGGCGGCCACGGCGCGGATGAAATCGGCATAGCTCACGGCGGCGGCCCCCGCGATCACCAGGCTGCGCGGCCCGTCCCAGTCGTGGTCGATCGCGGCCAGGATCGCGGCCGTCACATCGTCCTGATGGATCGGCTGCACCAGCGACCGCCCGCCGCCCGGCAGTGGCACCAGCGGCAGCCTGCGCAGCAGCCCGGCCAGGCGCTGGACGTTGTTCTCCCCCTGCGCGCCATAGATCATCGTCGGATGCAGCATCACCCCGGCGCGCCCCGAGGCCATCAGCGCCGCTTCCCCCGCCAGCACACCGTTCCCGTGCTCGTCTGGCCAGCGGGTGAATTTCCGCGTGCTGCCCAGGAAGACGAAGCGCGCACCGGCGGGCGCGGCGGCGATGATCGCCCCGATATGGCGGGCATGCGCGCAGGATACGAGCCGGGTCGCATCCGCCAGCGCCCCCCGCAGCGCCGCCGCGTCATGCAGATCGGCGACCCTGGGCCGGCCCGCCAGCCCGCTTGCCGCCCATTTCGCCGCATCCCGCACCACCGGCACCACCCGGCCCCCCAACGCCAGGCTCAGCGCCAGGCCCGACCGCCCGGAGGCGCCGATCACATGCACGGGATGGGTCATGCCGCCTTCACGCATATTCGCCCAATCCCGGCAAGGCCCCCGTACGGCCCCCCTTGGCAAGAGCCCCTTGGGGGAGCCATGGCGCGGACCGCCGTGTCCGTCCTAATGTTGGAACGAAGCCGCGAAGCAGGAGCGAAGCAAGCATGAGCCGTCTGTTCGGGCCGCTGCGCCAGATGGGCATCGTCGTGCGCGACATCGATGCCGCCATGAAGCATTGGGTTGACGTCTGCGGCGTCGGCCCGTGGTTCTATACGGACAAACTATCGGTCACCGGCTTCACCTATCGCGGCACCCGGTACGACGACATCCACCTCTCGGTCGCGCTGGCGAACTCGGGCGATGTGCAACTGGAACTGATCCAGCAGCGCTGCAACACACCCAGCATGTATCGCAACTTCCTGGGCGCCGGGCGGGAAGGCCTGCAGCACTGGTCCAGCTGGCAGGAGAACTATGATCAGATCCGCGACCGCGCCCTGGCCAGCGGCTATCAGATCGGGCAGGAGGGCGACAGCGCCCGTGGCCGGTTCGTCTATTTCTGGAATGAAGGCCACCCCGGCACGGTGATCGAGATGGCGCACCTGACGCCCGCCCGCAAACGCATCTTCGACGCCGTGCGCGACGCCGCCGCCGGCTGGGACGGCAGCGACCCGATCCGCATGCAGTGGCCGACCTGACCGGCATGGCGGTGCCGTCCCGTGCGTGGCTGCTGAGCGAGACGCCGCAATCGCGCGCACACGCTGCCTGGGTGCGGCGCTATCGCGGCTGGCTGCAGTTCCGCGCCAACGGCCTGGCGATGGCCGGGCTGGTGACGGTCGGGGCGATGATCGTGGTCTCGCTCGCCGCTCCACTGCTCGGCACGCAGGACCCCGCCGCCCAGGATCTGGCCGGACGGCTGGCCTGGCCGTCGGCAGACCACTGGCTGGGCACGGATGAGCTGGGACGGGATATCTACACCCGCATCCTGTACGGCGGGCAGATCACGCTGGGCATGGTCGTCGCCGTCGTGCTGCTGGTCGCCCCGCTCGGCCTGGCGGTGGGCAGCGTCGCCGGATATCTGGGCGGCATCGCCGATCGCGTGCTGATGCGCGTCACCGACGTGTTCCTGGCCTTCCCCCGCCTGGTGCTGGCGCTGGCCTTCGTCGCCGCCCTGAAACCGGGGATCACCAGCGCGGTGATCGCCATCGCCCTGACCGCCTGGCCGCCCTATGCCCGCCTGGCCCGCGCCGAGACCCTGACCATCCGCAACACCGACTTCATCGCCGCGGTGCGCCTGACCGGTGCCGGGGCGGGGCGCATCATCCTGCGCCACATCGTGCCGCTGTGCCTGTCCAGCGTCATCGTGCGCATCACACTGGACATGAGCGGGATCATCCTGACCGCCGCCGCGCTGGGCTTCCTGGGCATGGGGGCGCAGCCGCCCACGCCGGAATGGGGCACGATGATCGCCTCCTCGCGCGCCTTCATCCTGGACCAATGGTGGGTGCCGACCTTCCCCGGCATCGCCATCCTGGTCGCCTCGCTGGCGTTCAACCTGCTGGGCGATGGCATGCGCGACGTGCTGGACCCGAGGCAGCGCTGAGATGCTGGTCGACATCCGCAACCTGCGCATCCAATTCCCCACCGCCACGGGGTTGTCGGACGCGGTGCGCGATGTCTCGCTGTGCCTGGGGAAGGAGAAGCTGGGCATCGTCGGCGAATCCGGGTCGGGCAAGTCGCTGACCGCGCGGTCGATCCTGCGGCTGCTGCCGTCCTATGCCCGCGTCACGGCCGAGACCCTGGCCTTCGACGGCGTCGACATCCTGTCCGCCACCGAGGATGCGATGCGCGCCATCCGCGGCAAGCGCGCCGGGCTGATCATGCAGGACCCCAAATTCTCCCTGAACCCGGTGATGACGGCCGGCGCGCAGATCGCCGAAGCCTGGCGCGCCCATCGCGGCGGATCGCGCAAGCAGGCGTTGCAGGCCGCGATCGACCTGCTGGCGCAGGTGCAGATCCGTGACCCCGCCCGCGTCGCCGGCGCCTATCCGCATGAATTGTCGGGCGGGATGGGCCAGCGGGTGATGATCGCGATGATGCTGGCCCCGGACCCGGAACTGCTGATCGCCGACGAACCCACCAGCGCGTTGGATGCCACGGTGCAGGCAGAAATCCTGCGCCTGATCGAGGATCTGGTCGCCCGCCGTGGCATGGGCCTGATCCTGATCAGCCACGACCTGCCGCTGGTCTCGCATTTCTGCGACCGGGTCATGGTGATGTATGCCGGGCAGGTGGTGGAGGAGGTGAAGGCCGCCGACCTGGCCCATGCCACCCACGCCTATACGCGCGGGCTGCTGGAATGCCTGCCGTCGCTGACACGCCCGGCGAGGCGGCTGCCGGTGATGAAGCGGGACCCGGCATGGCTGCCATGATCGCGGTCGACAGGCTGACCGTGCGGTTCGGCCGCATCGAGGCGGTGCGCGCGGTGTCCTTCGATGTCGCGCGCGGCGAGAGCTTCGGCCTGGTCGGCGAAAGCGGGTCGGGCAAGTCGACCGTGCTGCGCGCGATGTCCGGGCTGAACCCGGACTGGACCGGCGGAATGGCGATCGACGGCGCGGCACTGACCCCGCGCCGGCT
>CAYZKM010000057.1:0-15331 GCA_964478525.1 uncultured Bifidobacterium sp. | reverse complement strand
CCAGCCGCGGATGTTGTGGATGTTGCGGCCGGTCGACAGGTCCATGACCGTATCGGCGCCCCACCGGATGGCCCACACCAGCTTCTCGACCTCTTCTGCGGCACCGGACGTCACCGCGGAGTTGCCGATATTGGCGTTCACCTTCACCAGGAAGTTGCGGCCGATGATGACCGGTTCCAACTCTGGGTGATTGATGTTGGCGGGGATGATCGCGCGCCCACGAGCGATTTCGCTGCGGACGAATTCCGGGGTGATGAAGCCGGGGATTTCGGCGCCGAAGCTCTCACCATCGGCGATGCGTTCCATCGCACCCTCGATCATCGCCTGACGACCCAGGTTCTCACGATGTGCGACGTAGATCATCTCCTCGGTAATGATCCCCGCCTTTGCGAACTCATATTGCGTCACCATCTGGCCGGGCTTGCCGCCAAAGACGGTCAGGTCCGCCGGGCACGCAGGCACCAGGGTGGCAGCGCCGATGTTGCCATTGTCTTCCGGTTTCACTGCACGGGCGGCAATCGCCTCGAACCTTCGCTTGGTCAGCCAAGGCTGCCGGATCGGAGCAAGGCCGGCTTCGAGATCAATGGTGACTGACGGATCGGTGTACGGGCCCGAGCAGTCATAGGCCCAGTACGGCTCTTCCCGGGCGGATGGATGTAGCGCGATTTCCCGCAGGGGAACCACGATGTCAGGACGGTCCGCGGGGCTGGAATAAATCTTCCTCGATCCGGCAATGGGGCCGGTGGTCACCGAGGACGGGCGACCGGCTGATTTCGATTGAACCGTCATGGACCTCTCCTTCATCTCCAGGCCGGGACTGGCATGCAGGGCGGGGTCACTTGTGCACACCCGTCCCTACGCCGGCATGACCCGGTTCAGGTTCCAGGGTCATCGCGCCGCCTGACAGGTCAGACTCAGCGATATCTCAGCCTCTCACAAGGCTCCCCTCGGTAGTTGTTCATGATGCGGGTGTTCACCGGTCTTGTCAAACTTGGGTGCCCTTGCTCCAGGGCCCAAGCCAAGGAGCAAGGCAAGCGGTCAGGGCAGCTCCAGAACATTCTTCGCCAGGATGTTGCGCTGAATCTCGTTCGACCCGGCATAGATCGTCGATGGACGAGATTGCAGGAACAGACCAGTCGGGTTCAGCTCCCGATTGCCATCCATCGGGCCAAATTCGCCACCATGCTCCCCGGCTATTTCCAGGGCCGTCTCGGTGATGCGTTGGAACAACTCCGTCTGATGAACCTTCAGCATCGAGACGTCGGGGCCAAGGACCTCGCCGCGGCGGACCTTCTCGACGAAGGTCTCATACAAGTCTTTATGGTCTTCCAGATCCAGGCGCAGCCTCGTGTAGCGTTCCTGAAACTGACTATCTTCCCATATGCCCATCCGCTCTGCGACCTGGCGCAGCCCCTTCAGCGCATAGGATGATTGCCGCGGCGAACCCGAGCCGATGCGCTCGAACCCAAGCAGGGCTTTGGCCATGGTCCAGCCCTTGTCAATCTGGCCGACCAGGTTGTCCTTGGGCACCCGGACGTTGTCGAAGAAGGTCTCGCAGAATTCATCGGCCATATCGATGTTGGTGATCGGGCGGACAGTAATGCCAGGGGTGTCCATCGGGACCAGCAGGAAGCTTATGCCTTCCTGCTTCTTCGCCTGCTTGTTGGTGCGCACGAGCAGGAAGATCCAGTTGGCATCCATCGCCAGGGAGGTCCAGATCTTCTGTCCGTTCACAACCCAATGATCGCCATCCAGCACCGCTTCGGTCCGCAACGATGCCAGGTCGGAGCCGGCGTTGGGCTCGGAATAGCCCTGGCACCAGATATGCTCACCCGCGAGGATCTTGGGGAGAAAGTACTGCTGCTGTTCCGGGCGGCCGAACTTGATCAGCAGCGGGCCAATCATCGTCATGCCCATGTCATTCAGCCGGGCGCAGCCATGACGTTCCTTTTCCTCAAGGAATATCAGCTGCTTCGACGCCGAGATGCCCATGCCACCGAATTCCGCCGGCCAGTTCGGGGCAAGCCAACCCTTCTGGGCCAGCTTGAAATACCAGGGCTTGTTCTCGCTGAAATGCAGCCGTTTGGGCGGATTGCGGAGTTCAGGCGGGTAGTTATCCTGAATCCAGCTTCGCACGTGCAAGCGGAATGCCTCGTCGGTCATGGCATCGAGGTTTTCAGCAGCTGCGGCCATAGCGGGTCTCCTGGGTCTTGGCGACATTCCTTGGAAGGAAGCCTTGCTTGAAGCGATCGGAATTGGCAAGCGGTTGAGCGGCTAACAGGTCCATCCTCCTATAAAAGGAATGGCTGCACAGTTGCTCCTACCGTCGGGAAGCCCGATTCTCCATCAAGGGCCCGAGCGCCGCAGACGGTCAGGAAGTCGGCCACTGCATCGTAAATGGCGGGCGGACGCGTCGGGTCATTCACGTCGCCTCTTGGGACGAATATCACAGTCTCATATCGTGCTCGCGTGAGTAGGACGCGATAGGTATTGATCTGGTTTGCGATCGTATCCGGTTGGCGCGGTTCCTGCCAGCTTCGGCCACGAAAAGCACGGACACGCCACGCGGCCCGCCCGGGCTCTCGGATGAAATCCGCATCCCAACATAGACCGACATAGTCCAATTCCAAGCCCTGGCAACTGAACTCTGTCGCCACAACCTCAAGCGCATCACTGGCCCGTATGTCATCCGGGAACCGGTCTAGGAACCAATGCGCCACTGCTGACGCATCCATGTGCGCGAGTTCGGCACCCAATCCTTCCGCGCGCAATCGTACGGCACCCGAGCTGGCCAGTAACCCCGACCGCCGCAGTCCGCGGACCTGCGTTCGCAACCATCTGCGCATCACTGCGACATCACGCGTCACCCAAAACGGCAGATCTCCCGCATGTTGGGCGACGATACTGGCTGATGCGGCATCACCTGCCAAAAGGTGATTCACCCAAACTGCGGCAGCCATGCTGCGTCGCTGGCGCAGAGGCACATCCAGATGCAACTCCGAAATCGTCGTCATATGCGGAAGACCGCCGAGTTTCTGGCGAGGGTCAGTAATGTGTTCCCGGTCCGGCGGCGCGCGGACCTGCCAGACAATACCATTCGCAGCAGCCTGGCGCAGGCTGTGGCCCCACTCTGCCAAACCGCCCTCGCCAGCGTGAATTTCCTGGCCACTGCCAACCAGACAGACAACGGCGCAGAAACCATCGTGCCGCGCCATTGCTTCAAGCAGGTGGGCGGGTTCCGACATCGTCAGTCGAACCGGCCTGTCGCGCGTCTTTGAAATCGCCCAGGACGCCGACCAGCATCGTTGAGCCTCATCAATCACGACAACTCGCTCCGACGGTGTATGAGAAGGTTCCGAGACATACTGATCCCTGAACCTGGGCAAGGCCTGGATAGCACTCAACATCTTCCGATTGGCGTCACCTCGCTTGAGGCCGGAAACGACAGCGTCCCTCGTCAGCGCCTCTCTCAGCACATGGACCAGGGCCGGGTTACCGGTGAGATAGGTGCCACGCCCACCTTCGCTGTCACCAAAGATGGTGTTCAGGCCGCAGAGCGTTTTTCCTGCACCTGGGATGCCTGTAACAAACAGGATGACACGTGTGTTGTCACTGCGTGCCTGGGCAATCTCTGTCAGTATTGCATCCGTTGTCGCTCGTAAGTTGCTCGCGTCGGTCCGAGCTGTACGAATCTCGGCAACGTTGTGCTTCGCATAGAGCATGCACGCAGCATCGACGATTGTCGGCACAGGGCTGTATTCCGCCTTCAGCCACGCATCGGCGTTCAACAACGGCGCAATGTGGGCGGACTGGCTGTGCAAATCACGCAACAGATCCGACATCGTCGTTGCGTTCGCATCCAATACGGGCGTTACACCTCGATTGAACAGAAGAGGCATAGGCATGATGCCAACGGGGGCATCCTCGGCCAACAGGATAGGCACGATCGGATTGGCTTGGCACCCCGAATGGAACACTTGCAAATCAACAGCGTAGTCCTCCACCTGCCGACGATCTTCCAAGGTATGAGAGGCCTTGCCCGTTTTGATTTCGATGACGAAAATGGCGTGAGACGCCAGCACTATCACATCAGGTCGCCGCCCAAGCCGTAGCATGGGGTATTCGAGGAGAATTCGCCATTCCGTCGCCTCCGGCAGCGGCAGAAGGGCAGGCCGCAGCATAGCGATCGTCGCGTCCCAGGCCCGAATCTGCTGTGCCTCGTTCATCCGAAAATGCCGGATTTGCGCAGCGGCAAGGACACCGATTATCTCGCGAGCCGGTACTCGCAGGAATTCCGCGACCGTGCCCGACCAGAACGCGGTCATCTGTCAGGCTCGTCCTGATGCCACCCACGGCTCGACGAAGCCGTGGGCGGCAAGCCGCAGTACGTCAGGACAGAATCAGAGTGGGCATCGAACACCCTGTCCGCTTACTCAGACAAACGAGGCCGGCTTCGCATCCCGAAAACTTGTCCCGCCCTCGGCCAGTTCCCGAAGCAATCTGCTTGGGGCCCACCGTTCGCCATACTGCTGATGCCACGCCTGAATCTGGTTGTAGACGTCGCGCACGCCAATCTGGTCCGCCCAGAAGAACAGCCCACCGCGATAGCGCGGGAAGCCAAATCCATGCAGCCACATGATGTCCACGTCGACCGTGCGATACGCCTTGCCTTCTTCTAGAATCCGTAACGCCTCGTTGACCGATGAAAACAGCAGGCGACGCAAGATTTCCTCATCCGTAAAGGCTCGGCGAGTGATCCCCGCTCCGTCCGAATAGTCCTCGATGATCTTCCTGACCTCGGGGTCGGGATGCGGCGTGCGATCGCCCTTCTCATACCGATACCATCCGGCGTCGGTCTTCTGGCCGAACCGCCCCATCTCCACCAGTTTGTCGGCGATTGGCAGCTTGCGGTAATCCGGGTTGGCCGCAGCGCGTCGCTTGCGCCCTTCGGCACCGATATCCAGGCCGGCCAGATCGCCCACTGCGAACGGCCCCATCGGGTAACCGAAATCGATCATCACTTTGTCAACCTGCTCGGGCAGGCAGCCCTCCTCCAACAAGATGACCATTTCGCTGTTGAACGGCGCGCGTGAACGGTTGGCAACGAATCCATCCGTGTTACCAGCCATCGCCGAGATCTTACCGATCCGTCGGCCCATGGCCATCGCGGTGATCAGCGTATCCGCCGCGGCCTTACTCGGACGCACAACTTCCAGCAGCTTCATCACATTGGCTGGAGAGAAGAAGTGAGTTCCGGCCACCTTCTCCGGTCGCGACGTCACCGCCGCAATCTCATCCATGTCCAGCGCTGATGTGTTCGAGAACAGGTATGCGTTCTTGTTGACGATCTCATCCAGTTGCCGGAACACCTCCTTCTTGACGTCCATCCGCTCGAACACCGCCTCGACCACCAGGTCGGCATCGGCAATCTCGTGATAGGTGTTTACCGGATGGATGCGGGCCAGGCGGCGGTCCATCTCGTCTTGCGCCAGGCTGCCACGCTTGACCGAGGTGGCGTAGTTGTTCCGGATACGGTCCATTCCGTGTTGCAACGATTCAGCTGACGCATCGACGATCTTCACGTCGTAGCCAAAATCCGCGAACGACATGGCGATGCCACCGCCCATCGTCCCGGCGCCGACGACCGCAGGGCGCTGAAAGTCGTAAGGCGCGATGTTCTCAGGTAGATCTGGCAGCTTTGTGACTTCGCGTTCGCCAAAAAATGCATAGCGCAGGGCCTTGGCCTCGTCAGCATTCTCCAGTTCCAGGAACAACTCCTGCTCTCGTTTCATGCCCTCCTCAAACGGCAGAGTGCATGCAGCTTCCACAGCAAGGATGCAGTTGTACGGCGCCTTTTGGTTGCGCGCTCGGCGCGCGATGGACTTGCGCATAGCCTCGAAGATGCCCGGATCGGCCTTGGCTTGCCGGTCGCGCACGCGCGGCATGGGACGAATGTCCGCCACAGCCCGTGCCTTGGCGACGCCAGCTTGACGCAGATCGCTCCCGTCCGGGATCACGTCATCCAGTATGCCCAGCTTCAGCGCCTCAGGGGCCGGGACATGCCGTCCCGACACGATCATTTCCAGCGCGACCTGCGGGCCCGCCAGCCGTGGCAAGCGCTGCGTACCGCCGCCGCCCGGAAGGATGCCGATCAGGACTTCTGGCAGACCGACCTTCGCGGACGCAACCGCGATGCGGTAATGGCAACCCATGGCGTTTTCCAAGCCGCCACCCAACGCATAGCCATGGATCGCGGCGACAACCGGCTTGGGACTGCGATCCATCACGTCATAGGTACGCTCGCCCAGGGGCGGGCGCTTACGGCCCGTGCCAAAGCCACGAATATCGGCGCCGGCAATGAAACTGCGGCCGTCGCCCATCAGCACCATGGCCTTGATCGACGGGTCGGCGTTGGCCTTGTTCAGGCATTCGATGATGCCATCGGCCACCCCGGGGCCAAGTGCATTGACTGGCGGGTAGTTGACAATGATGACGCCGATATCGCCATCCTTCTCCAGGCGCACAACGCGCGCGTCAGCCATGGTCTGTATTCCTCCACACTATGGCGACAGGATAGGGCAGGTCGCAGCGATGCGTCGACTCCCTGCACCTAGACCAGAGAGTGCGTTAGAATGTCGCCAGCAAGGAGCCGCGACGATGGCCGAGAAGCGTATGCTGCGACTGGGTGCCTTCATGCGACCAGTCAGTATCCACACCGCCTGGTGGCGCTATCCCGGCGCCTGGCCAGATGCGAACTTCAACTTCCAGCACCTGAAGCGCTTCACCCAAAAGCTGGAAGCCGGGAAATTCGACGCATTCTTCATGGCCGACCACCTGGCCGTGCTGAACATGCCCATGAACGCGCTGATGCGCTCGGCCACCACCACATCATTTGATCCGATGGTTCTGCTGCCAGCCCTGGCCGCGGTGACCGAGAAAATCGGCCTGATCGCCACCGGGTCCACCACTTTCGAGGAACCCTATCTGGTTGCCCGACGGTTCGCGTCCCTCGACCACATCAGCAACGGGCGCGCGGCATGGAATGTCGTCACGACATCGAACCCCGATGCGGCGAAGAATTTCGGGCGAGACACGCATATGGACCACGGCGACCGCTATCGCCGCGCGCGGGAATTCATCGATGTCGTCCGTGGCCTGTGGGACAGCTGGGATGACGACGCCTTTGTCCGCGACGTGAAAAATGGCATCTACTTCGATCCCTCCCGGCTTCATGTTCTGGATCATCATGGGGAGTTCTTCAACGTCCGAGGGCCGCTGAACGTAGCCCGTCCGGTACAGGGGCATGCGGTGATCGTCCAAGCCGGCGCATCGGATGTCGGCCGGCAGCTTGCTGCCGAAACTGCTGAGATGGTGTTTGCCGCCGGCGGCCCAATCGACTTGGCGCAGGAATACTACGCTGACGTCAAGAACCGTGCGCGTGCGGTCGGACGCGATCCCGACCAGATTAAGATTCTTCCCGGTGCCCTGGTGGTCGTCGGCGAAACCGATGCCGAAGCACAGGCCAAGAAGGACCATTTGGACAGCTTGGTGCATCCCGACAGCGGCATCGCATCGCTGTCGATCGCACTGGGTACCGACGCATCCAGGTTCGACCTCGACGGCCCGCTGCCTGACATCCCCGACACCAATCAGTCAAAGTCCGGCCGCCAGCGAATGGTCGACCGAGCGCGGCGAGAGAATCTGACGGTGCGTCAACTCGCCGCCATTGCGGGCGCCTATGGTGGTGCCTCCATCGTTGGTACTCCCAGAACCATTGCCGACCGGATGGAGCAATGGCTCTACGCCGATGCCTGCGATGGGTTCAACGTCATGTTCCCGTTCGTGCCCAAAGGGCTGGATGATTTCGTCGACCTTGTTATCCCCGAATTGCAACGGCGGGGCCTGTTTCGAACGGAATACGAGGGTTCGACATTGCGGGATCATCTCGGACTTCAGCGTCCAGCCAACCGATTCTCGTCGGATCACACATGACCGCTTCACCAATCCGCTTCGGAGTCTGGGCTCTGGTGCACGGCAGTCGCGCGGCGTTACAGGATCCGGACGAACCGTACGACGCATCCTGGGAAAGAAACCGGGCTCTGATCCTCGCTGCCGA
This sequence comes from uncultured Bifidobacterium sp., assembly GCA_964478525.1. Taxonomy (GTDB): domain Bacteria; phylum Pseudomonadota; class Alphaproteobacteria; order Acetobacterales; family Acetobacteraceae; genus Rhodopila. The sequence continues at coordinate 7,215 of CAYZKM010000057.1, read as the reverse complement.
GCGCCTGGGTTATGACAGTACGCTGGTTGCCCAACACACGATAAATCCGCACCGCGCAGAAACCGACGTGATCGAAGCTTGGACCGCATCTGCGGCTTTGGCGGCGCTGACAGAACGGATCGAGATCATCACCGCGATCAAACCGTATCTTTATCATCCCGTCCCGCTCGCCAAGATGGCATTGCAGATCGAACATATCAGCCGAGGCCGTTTCGCAATCAATCTGGTAAATGCCTGGAACCGACCAGAGCTCGACAAGGCCGGCATCGGCTTTCCCGACCACGACGACCGCTACGCGTATGGACGCGAGTGGATTTCAGTGGTCGAGCCGCTGATGCGCGGCGAAACCGTGACCTTCAAGGGCGAAAATTTCAACGTCCGGGACTATACACTAAGGCCCGCTGATCCATACCGCACCAGACCCCGCATCTATGTGGGCGGCGAGTCTGAGCCTGCCCGCGCCCTGGTCGCCGACTGGGGCGACGTGTGGTTCATCAATGGACAACCTCTGGCAGACACCAAGGCGTTGATTGACGATGTTGCCCGACGCCGGCGCAACGGCGCGCCCTTGCAGTTCGGACTGTCTGCGTTCCCCATTGCGCGGCCGACGCAGGCAGAGGCGGAGCTGCATCTCCATCATCTATCGGAACTCGCCAAGAAGGACGCTTCATTCCGCGCAATCCAGAAAGCGAACACCGACCCGAAATCCGTGATGGCAGCAACACTATCGAAAACCCCGCGTGTCGGCAGCAATGGCGGAACCGGCGCGGAGTTGGTAGGTAGCTACGACGTCGTCGCTGAACGAATCGTCGCGTTCCACCGGGCCGGGATCGAGACGTTCATGCTGCAGTTCCAACCTTTTGAGGCAGATATGGAACGCTTTGCGACCGAGGTCATGCCGCGAGTACGGCGGATAGTCGGTTAGACCTCGAGTCAGCTAAGTTAGAGGCTGCGCGAAGGGACACCGTTCGTTCCTTCGCGCAACACACTGTCTCGTTAGGGATCAACTGCGCCCAGGCGGACCCCTACGTCGCCGCGGCGCAGCGCGCCATCAACCCACGGATATGGGGTAGCCCCTCCAACCGCGCGATGTCGGCAATCAGAGCCGTGGCGGCGTTGCTGCCAAGGATCGGCTCCACCAGAGCGTTGAACTTCTCCTCCAGTCGCTTGCCCTGGTCTTCCGTGTCCACGGCAGGAATGCCTGAATCATGCCGAGCGGTCAGGCGGGTACCGTCGGTGAGGAGCAGGTCGATCTCGGCGAAGGTGTTCGGAATACCAGTCCGGAAGTCGAACTCAACTCTGTCGCGAATGGCAACCAGCGTTGGGTCCGCCGCAACTTCCGACGAGTAGGTCGACAGGCGGCTTGTATCTACGCCTGCCAGGCCCATGGCGGTCGCGAGGCGCAGGGAAAATTTGGCTTCCAGACCGGTTTTCGGTGCAGGAATGTTGCAGATCCGGTCGCAAGCTTCTTCCAGCTGGATACGGATGGTGTCTACCTTGTCAGGGGTGACACCGTGTTGATCACGAAGTTTGCGGGCGGCTTCGATGGAGGAGTGGACCATATAGCAGGCAGCGTGGTACTTGAACAGATTGTTGCGAATGTACCAACCTTGGGGGGGAGTTTCCAACGCGGCCGCCGGATTGAAGTTGGGGCTGTGCGTCTTCGCGAAGCCTTGTCCGCACTCCACCACGTCATCCCGGCTGGTGAAACCGCGCGCTGCCAGCTTGGCGGCCATCAGGCCATGATACGATGCTTTGCCCGCGTGCAGCGGCTTGCACATCGTGCCGAACATTGATTTCAAGCCGGCCGCCTGCGTGCCGGCGATGCCCAATGCCGTAACGAATCCTTCCGCATCCAGCCCCATCAGATGGGCGCACGCCGCTGCAGACCCGAAGCTGCCGATCGTCGCGGTGGCGTGGAAGCCCAGCACGTCGTAATGGCCAGGGGAAACGACACGTCCAATCCGGCATTGCAGTTCGTACCCGGCAACGAACGCCGTCAACACCTCCGCGCCACTCGAGCCACGCTCCTCGGCCAGAGCCAGCAGCGCGGGCAGGATCGCCACGGTCGGATGGCCGGGCATCGCCAGGTTCACGTCATCGTAGTCGAGAGCATGGGAAGCGGCGCCGTTGATCACTGCCGCCGCGGCGGCCGGCAACTTCACCGTATGACCGATGATCGTCGCGGCTTCCTTGCCACCTTGTTCCTGCATTTCGGCCAGCAGGATTTCAGTCAGTTCATCCTTCGCGCCTGCCAGTGTGCATCCTACGTAATCCAGCACGCATTGGCGCGCCCATGCGCGAATATCCTCGGGAATGTCGGCTAACGTCAGCGAGCGGGCCTGGTCTGCGAGCGCGCGGGTCAAACCCTTCCCCGAGGCAATGTCCGTGACAGCGTTCATCAGTCGTGTCCTCCTGGCTCAACGGCCCTTGTAGACCGGCTTTCGCTTCTCATTGAAGGCAAGGATACCCTCACGGCGGTCATCGGTTGGTACCATGCGGTTGTACGCCTCGATCTCGAACATCATGGCGCTATGCAGGTCCATGTTCATACCCATGTTGACCGAGTGCTTGACCTGCCGTGTCGAGATTGGCGCGTTGCCCGCGATGGTGGTTGCGGTCTCCATCACCTCGGCCAGCAAGTTCTCAGGCGCGCAGATACGGTTGACCATGCCCCAATCATAGGCCTCTTGGACGCTGAACGGTTTCCCGGTCATCAGGATTTCCTTGGCACGCCGGGACCCGACCGCTCGGGGCAGGTTCTGTGTGCCGCCAGCACCGGGCATGATACCCAGCGTCACTTCGGTCAGTGCGAACCTCGAACCCTCGGCTGCGTAGATGAAGTCGCAGCACAGCGCCATCTCCATCCCGCCGGCAAAGGCGTGTCCGTTGACAGCCGCGATGACTGGGGTTGGACACCCGATCAAGGCACGAACGGCGCGCTCGAAGATCAAGTGCTGATCCTGCCATTGCTCATCGGTCATGCCTTTGCGCTGTTTCAGATCTCCGCCGGCGCAGAAGGCTCGGCCGGCTCCGGTCAACACGATGCAGCGCTGCTTGTTTGGCGCGGCGCAGAACCCGTCGAACGCGTCCAGCAAGTCCAGCCCCATCTGCGTGTTCATCGCGTTCAGCGACTCGGGGCGGTTCAGCGTCACCAGGACCGTATGTTCCTGAGGCTGTTCGATCTTGATCGTTTCGTAGCTCTTCATCCGATTGCCTGCATCATCAGTCGTATAAAGGTATCGACGGCACCTGGGGCGATCCATCGCATGACGACCACCAGTTCCTGCTTGGGTGCGATCCAGGTGATATTACCCCCGGCCCCCGACGCGAAGAAGCTTTCCGCTGGCGCGCTGGGGTAGCGACGGTTGTCCGTGTTCAGCCACCAAAGCAGCCCGTAGCTCGGGTTCAATACGCAAGGCTTCAGGGATTCATCGATCCAGCTTTCGGGCAGAACGCGCCTTCCGTTCCAGTCTCCGCGGCGCAGCATCAACAAACCGATCCGCGCCTGGTCCTCGGCATGAATCAGCACGCCGCCGCCCCAATGGGTGCCACCGGATACGCTCTCGATCATCTGCCCTCCGACATTGACCGTAGACGTACGATAGCCGTGCCACGACCAGTCGTCCGATGCACCGATCGGGCGCATGATCCTTTCGGCGAACACCTCAGGCAACGGACGGCGGAACACGCGAAGCAGAGCGAGGCTCAGCCGGTTCACCCGCACATCGTTGTATTCCCAATGAGTCCCCGGCACCTGCAAGGGACGCGCATCGCCCTTCCTGCCCTTGCCTTCGACAGAAAGGTTGCGATTGCGGTCGATCCTGTCCGACTTGCCGAACAGTGTGCCTTCCCATTCCGAGGTGTTCTGCAGCAGATGCCGCCAGGTTATGGCGCCATTATGGTTACCATCGAACCCACCATCATCGACCAACCGACGTACAGGTTCATCCAGATTCGGGATCAGCCCATCGGCCACGGCAATGCCAGCCAGGAGGTTGAGGTAGCTTTTCGCCGCTGAAAACGTGAAATCGACCTGGTCGGTATCGCCCCAACTCGCGATCTTGTGCCCGGCCCGCAGCGCGAGGCCATTGCCGGGCCCGCGAGGACGCACCGGGCCCAGCACTTCATTGTCGGGCGCTGGTTCAAAATATCCGCTGTCCAGATGCAGCTTCAGATCGTACGGCCACGGCACCTCGTTCTCAGCGGCAAAGCGGGCGGCTTCTTCAAGCCACATCCAGTCCATGCCGGCGGTGTCGGCCATCGCTTCAGGCCATGGCCGACCATGCTGCGGCGGCACAATGGCGGTCAACTGCATCCGGGCGTCCCTCTCCTTCAGTCGACTGGACTATGGCGCGGGCGCGGATCGGCGCATAGTGGCTGCGCGAACGTAAAAAAATGAGGTCCGGGGTGGCGAGACTCGATCGAGATGCTCGTCGCGCGTCGTTGATGAAGTCTCCGCTGTTTCAAGCGATGACGCGTGATGAAATGGATGCGATCCTCGAACTGGCGACGGAGCGAAAGATCCGCCGCGGCCAGACGATCTTCCAGAAGGGTGATGAAGGCACGTCCATGATGGCCGTCCTTTCGGGACGGGTGCGCATCGGGGCCGTGTCGGCCGATGGCAAGGAAGTCACCCTGAACATGATCAACTCCGGCGAGGTGTTCGGAGAGATCGCTTTGCTGGACGGAAAGCCGCGCAGTGCGGATGCCTCGGCAACCGAGGAGACAACCCTCCTGGTGTTGGAGCGCAAGGTGTTCCAACCATTCCTCGCCGAGAATCAGGACCTCGTGCTGCGCCTGTTGGCCGTGCTATGCGACCGGCTCCGCAAGACCAGCGTCGCTCTGGAGGAAATCGCGCTCTTCGACCTGCCTGCTCGGCTGGCCCGTGTGCTGCTGAAGCTGGCGGACGACTATGGACGTTCCACGGGAAACGGTATCCGGATCGATTTCAAGCTGTCGCAGCGGGACCTCAGCAACCTCGTCGCCTCGACGCGGGAGAGCGTCAACAAGCAATTGCGAACGTGGCGCGATACCGGGGTGATGGATATCGATGGCGGCTATCTGATCCTGTTGCGGCCGGAACGCCTGACCCGGCTGGTCGAGGGCAATTGATTAACACCGATCACCCCGCGTCAGTCGCGGGGGGCCGCGGCCCGCCGCAGCCGGTCGTTGATCGCGTGGCCCAGCCCGGCATCAGGCACCGGCATGACCGCAATGCCGTGAAAACCGGCGCGCTGCCCTTGTACATCGAGTTGGCGTAACCCGTCGAACAGACGGGCAGCGGCCTCGGTTGGTGATGCGCTCGCACTGAGCTGAAACGTGATTGCCGCTCCTGTCAGAGGAGGCCCGAATGCCAGCAGGGCTTCGTTGGCCTCCACGATATGCGCGTTCAGCCGCACCGGCAGCGACGGCGCATAATGCGACATGAGCATACCTGGCGACCGAAGGCCGCCTGAAAGATGAGCAGCCGTGGGGGAAGCGGCACGCGCGACCGGCCCGATGATGGTCTCGATCGCCTCGACGACCGTACCGCCAGGTCGGAGCAACACGGCGGTTCGGCCGGTCAGGTCCAACACAGTCGATTCGACACCCACCGGACATGGACCACTGTCCAGCACCGCGGCGATGCGTCCATCGAGTCCATCCAGCACATGGCGGGCGGTGGTTGGGCTGATCTTTCCGGATCGATTGGCGGATGGGCCAGCCACGGGGCGGCCGACGGCACGCAGCAGCGCAAGCGCCACCATATGGTCAGGAACCCGCGTCGCCAGTGTATCGAGGCCAGCGCTGGCCAGCAAAGCAACCGGACAATCGGCACGACGCGGCAGAATCATGGTCAGCGGCCCCGGCCAAAGGGCGTCGGCCAGACGGCGGGCACGCTCATCGGCTGCAACATGGCGGAATGCCGCGTCGGCCTCGGGGTAGTGGCAGATCAGTGGATTGAAATGCGGGCGCGCCTTCGCGGCGAAGATCGCCGCGACTGCATCAGCGTTGGTGGCATCGCCACCCAGGCCATAAACCGTCTCTGTACCGAACGCGACTAGGCCGCCATCTTGAAGGATTGTCGCCGCGCGCGCGATTCCGGACTTATTCGATTTCAGCACAAGGGTCATGGCACCTGCCAATAACGCCCGTTGTGGGGCATGGCAAAGCGATCTTTGCATAGCTACAATCGCGGGCCGTCAAACAAGGGGTCCTCGCGACATGCTTGATATCGCTTTCACAAAGCCGGTCACACCGAAAGCTGGCGCGCTCGTGTTGCTGGTTCACGAGGGCGAGACCCCATCAGGCCTGTGGCAGCAGGTCGATGAAGCAGTGGACGGCGCAATCGCGCGCGCGTTTGCTACCACCGAGTTCAAGGGGGGCAAGGGCCAGACGTGCATGATCCTGGCGCCTGGCGCCGGCCTCTCGCGGGTGTTTGCTATCGGGTTGGGCAAGGCGGAAGACACAAGTCAGACTGTGCTGGAGGAAGCGGGAGGCGCCATCGTTGCGCAGTTGTCGCGGGAAGCGAGCGTCGCCGTCGCGGCAGGCGGGCTGACACCGACACAGGTCGCTCAGATCGGGATGGGAGCGGCTCTTCGCAGCTATCGCTTTGACCGCTACCGTACGAAGGAACAACCCGAAGATAAGCCGAAACTACGCAAGCTATCGCTTCTGACCGCTGAAGGCGCCAAGGCCAAAGCTGCCTGGGAACCATTGAAGGCGGTTGCCACCGGTGTATTCCTGACGCGCGATCTTGTGAGTGAACCGCCAAATGTCCTGAACCCGGCCGCGATGGCCGAGCGGTGCCAGGCACTGACATCGCTGGGCCTCAAGGTGGAGGTCTTGGGTCCAAAGGAGATGGGAAAGCTAGGTTTCGGCGCCTTGCTGGGGGTGGCGCAGGGTAGCGCAAACGAAGCGCGAATGGTCGTCATGCACTGGCATGGCGCGAACGGTCCGGGGAAGAAGGGCAGGGAGAAGCCGGTCGCCTTCATCGGGAAGGGCGTGACGTTCGACACCGGCGGCATAAGCATCAAGCCGGCCGGCGGCATGGAAGACATGAAGTGGGACATGGCGGGCGCAGGCACGGTGATTGGCCTGATGGCTGCACTGGCCGGCCGCCAGGCCAAGGTCGATGCAGTCGGGCTGGTCGGGTTGGTCGAGAATATGCCATCTGGAACCGCGCAGCGACCTGGCGACGTCGTCACCAGCTATTCCGGGCAGACGGTCGAG
>CAYZKM010000056.1:0-15379 GCA_964478525.1 uncultured Bifidobacterium sp. | reverse complement strand
GCCACATGCCCATGCCCGGCCGGCAACGCGACGGCGGTCGGGGCCGAGACGATGCGCGGGTGCTCGTCTATTACCGAGAACACACGGACGAGGCCGGCCAGGCCCTCCTGCAGCGCGGCGTTCAGGGTGCCCAGCGCCCGCAGCGGGCGGGACGCGATCAGCAGGGCGGCCACGAAGCCGGTGAAATTGCCCAGCGTGTGGTCGCTGATCGCGGCGCGCCATCCCTCGAACCCGATCACCGCGGCGACGGCCGCTCCGCCCAGCACTTCCAGCACGGGATCGACGCGCGAACGGGTCTTCGCCATCCGCAACAGAGACCGATAGAGCTGATTGAACGTGCGATCGGCCCGCTTGATCTCGGCGTCTTCCAGCCGATAGGCGCGGACCGTCCTGGCCTGGGAAAAACTCTCGTTCAACAGAACGGCGGTTTCCCCCACCCGTTCCTGCATCCCGCCCGAGGCGCGCCGCACCCGCTTGCCGATACGCTGGATCGGCACCGCGGCGAGCGGGTACATCGTGGCGGCGATCAGCGACAACAGCCAGTCCAGATAGATCATGGACCCGATCAGCCCGATCACGGTGATCGCGTCAGCCACGCCGTTCACCGCGCGGGTCAGCGCCTCGCGGATCGTCGCGGCGTCGGTGGTGAAGCGGGCGGCCAGCTGGGCCGGCGGCTCCCGCTCCAGCCGGGACAGATCGGCATGGGTCAGGTGGGCGAACATCCGCATCTGCAGGCCGCGGATGACCAGCAGGACCACGTTCTGGACCTGGACATTCTGGAAATACTGCGCGGCCGCCTTGATCGAGGTGACGATCACCACAAGAACGGGGATCTGGTACAAAATCCTCTGGTCCCGGTTGGTGAACATCTGGAAGGCGTGATCGATCACCACCGGATACAGCGCCGTGGTGCCGGCCATGATCGCCGTCAAGGCCAGGATCAGAAGCAGCCGGGACTTGTAGCCGGCCAGGTGCTCCCGCCACAGGCGCCCGAGCAGCATGCGGGACTCGCCGTTGACGTCAGGCCGTGACACGGCTGCGGACAGGTCGTTCATGCGGGGCCGTGTATCAGGACAGGCTGGCCGCGGCCAGACGGCGGCGCACCGGTTCCAACGCGGGCTGGCGTCATTCTCTTCCACGACCTTACTACGTGTGTATTTAACCTTTGATTCAACTATAGGTGGCATAGTCGGCCGTATTCCGCGGCCTGTGTCCAGACATCCTCGATGGACGGCGGCCCGACGGACCCGCAGGTCATGCAAGGAACGCGACACGATGGCAATGACGATCGCACAGGCTCTGGCGTCCTCGGAAACGGGGATCCTCGTCGTCGATACGCCGACCAACATCGCCCGGGCCGCCAGCAATGCCGGGCTGGTGGCGCGGGTCACCCAGTTCACGATGTCGGCCAACGCCGCGTCCAGCCCGCAGGACGCGACCTTGCTGGCGGGTCTGGGCGCCAAGTTCTCGGTCGGCGCGTTCCGCCTGACGGTGCGTGGCACCCTGGCCGAGCTGGACAACGCGGCGTATGCGGCGGGGGTTGATCTGGGGATGGTGGTGGCGGTCCTGGATACCGCCGCGAACCTGCTCGCATCCCCCGGTTCGCCGGCCCTGGCGCGCGCCTCCAGCGTGGTGATGTCCTCCAACGCCAGCGTGACCCTGGCGAACCTGGTCACGCTGGAGGCGATGACATCGTTCTCGGTCTATCCGGGCGCGACGATCACCCTGGCCGATTCCGCCGCCAACCTGCTGGGCATCACGCAGGCGCAGAAGCGGGCGGCGCTGCGGGTCTACCAGCTGGCGGTCGATGCCACGGTCAGTGTCGAGACGGCGGACCAGCTTCGGGCATTGCCGCAGTTCTCGATCGCCGCGGGCACGACGCTGACCGTGTCCGGCACGGCCGCGCAGATCCTGGCGTCCCCGTCCCTTGCGCTGCTGCCGGGCCTGGCTGCCATTTCCGGCGTGGCGGTCCAGGTGGCCGACACGCTGTCCAACCTGCTGGCGCAGCGGACAACCCTGACCGCCCTGGTCGCCACCGTTCCCGGGCTGGCCACCCGCATGACCGACAGCCCGGTCCTGACGGTGTCGGACGCGGTGCAGGTGCCGAACCTGCCTGGTTTTGCCGCGGCCAGCGGGCAGGTCCTGACGATCACCGACACGGTGGCGAACCTGCTGTTCATGGGCGCGCCCATCCGGGCCGTCGTCAACGCGACCCATCTGGCGCAGAGCACGACCGTCACCGTGGCGCAGGCGGGCGGGCTTGCGTCGCTGCCCGGCTTCACGCCCGGCACCGGCATCACCCTGACGGTGGCTGACACGATCGCGAACATGGCGACGATCTCGAACGCCGCGCGGGCCGTGGCGTCGGCCCTGGTGATCGAGGACACGGTCGCCGCGCTGCTGGCCGCCGCGACGCTGCCGGCCAACGTGCCGACCATCCATGCCACGGTCGACGGCGGCACCTACACCGTGGCCGACATCGCCGCGCTGCTGGCCAAGATCGGCAACCAGGTGTCGTTCACCCTGGTGGGAACGCAGCAGAATGGCGCCCTGCACATTGCCGACACGCTGATCCACCTGGTTGCCGGAGAGGCCACCCTGGACGCCCTGCGCAGCCATGGCACGGTTTCCGTGACCGCCACCGATACCGGCGGGGTGGTCACCGCGGCCACCGCGGCGACGCTGGCGGGCACCTCGGGCTTCGACCCGGCGGCCTTCGCGATTTCCGTCGCCGACAGCGGATCGGCCCTGTCCGCGGTCGCGTCCGCCATCTTCGGCCACGGCTTTCCGTCGATCACCGTCACCAGTGGCGTGTTCACCGCCAGCGCGGCGCAGCTGAACGATCCGACGCTGCACTTCACCGGCGCCGCAACTGCGCGTCTGGGCACCAGCGCGACGGTCTCGCTGCAGGACGTGATGAAGCTGGAGGGCCTGCCCGGCTTCGGGGTGGGGAATGGGGTGTCGCTGACGGTCAGTGACACGATCGCGCATCTGGTGACCACCGCCGGCGCGCCGCCGGCCGGTGTGACCGACATCGCGGTGACGAATGGCGGGCCGGTATCGGTCGCGCAGATCGCGATACTGGCAGCCCTGCGCGCCAGCGTCGGGGCCGGCCATTTCTCGCTGGGCAGCAACGTCCTGACGATCGTCGATACGGCTGCGGCGCTGACCAGCCCGCCGGCCACCGGCGCCGTCGGACTGGCGAGCGCGATATCGCTGGCCGCCAACGCGATGATCACGGTGGACCAGGCGCTGACGCTGGCGCAGCTGCCGGTGACGCTGTCGCTGGCGGGCAGCACCGTGACCATCGTCGATTCGATCACCCACCTGGTCAGCCTGTCGACCTCGGCCAGCCTGGCCATCGTCAACGCGTGGCAGCCGGTCATCAGCGCCACCGGCGATGGCACGGTATCCCTGTCCGAGCTCGCGTCGCTGACGAACCTGGCGAATTTCAGCCGCGGGTCGTTCCATCTGACACTGACGGGTACTGCCGCGGCGCTGGCGGCGCATGCGCAGGCCGCCGACCTGGCACTGATCGACGGTGCCCGCCTGTCCGCCGACGCCACCGTCACCATCGCCCAGGCGCAGGCATTGTCGACGCTGCCCGCATTCTCGCACGGGACCCATGTGCTGACCGTCGCCGACACCGCGGTGAACATCCTGCACATCACCGGCAATGGCTCGGCGCCGGACAACTGGGTCGGCGCGCTGGTCGCCGATCGCGTGATCCTGACCGCAGACGCCGCCATCGATGCCGCGGGAGCGGCGCAGCTGGCCCAGCTTGGCAGCCGGTTCGACCGCGACGGGCATGCCCTGACGATTGTCGATACGCCGACCGAGCTGGCGGACATGGCATCCGGCAGCGGTCTGTCCGGGCAGGTGACCAGCTTCCAGCTGGCGCATCAGAACCTGCCATGGACCATGAACGCGGCGTCCGCATCCGCGCTGGCGCATCTGCCCGGCTTCGACGCCGGCCCCGGCATCATCGTTGTCGACTCCGTCGGCAATCTTCTCGCCCCGAACGCGCTGGACGGCCTGGCCATCGCGCAGTCCGTCACCCTGCCGGGCGCGACGGCCGTCAATGCGCAGACCGCGATAGCGCTGCACGTGCTGCCCCATTTCTCGGCAGGCATACAGGCGGTGACCATCGCCGACACGGGCGCGCAGCTTGCCACGCTGGACAATGGCACCGCCGGCATGGCCACCAGCATCGTGCTGTCGGCCGCCGGCGTGGTGACCGTGCAGACGTTCAACACGATCGTCGCGCTGCCGAACTTCGACACCGCCGGCCAGACGCTGCTGGTCGGTGACACCGCCGCCAATCTGTTGACCCTGGTCGGGCAGGACATCAGCCAGGCAAGCGGGTTCCTGCTGCGCGCCGATGCGTCGGTAACCGCCGCCAACGCCACGCTGCTGGCTGGCCTGCCGCATTTTTCCACCAACGGCGCGCTGATCTCGATCACCGACACCGCCGACCACCTGACGCACATCACCGGCGGCCCGCTGCCCGACAACTGGGCGGGCGTGCTGCTGGCGTCCACCGTGTCGCTGTCGGCCGATGCCGTCGTCACCGCCGCCCAGGGCACGCTGCTCGCGCGCCTGGGCACCCATTTCTCCCTGAACGGGCATGCGCTGACGATCCAGGACACGCCGACGGCGCTGCTGGACCCGGCGAACATGGCGGGGCTGGGACTGGCTGCGTCGGTGACGCTGACCACGGCGCCGGTCACCATTACCGCGTCCGACGCGACCCGGTTGCAGATGATCGCGGGGTTCAGCACCGGCGGCGCCGTCGTGACGGTCAGCGATACGGCCGCCAACCTGGCATTCACCGGCTTCGCGCCGGGCATTTCGCTGGCGGATCATCTCCAGCTGTCCGCCGCCGCCACCCTGACAGTGGCCGAGGCGGCCACGCTGGTGGGCCATGCCGGCTTCCAGGTGAACGGCGCCGCGGCGCTGACCATCGCCGACTCGCTGGCGCACCTGCTGTCGCTGAGCAGCATCTCGCTGGCGCCCAACAACACCATTCTGCAGTCCACCGCCATCGCGCTGTCCGAGGACACCACCGCCACCGTCGCGCAGCTGACGGCGCTGCGGAACCTGGCGCAGTACAACCTGGCCGGCCACCCGTTCAGCCTGGGCGGAAGCGATCTGGTCGTGCTGGATAGCGGCCGGCGGATTGCGAATTTCACCCCGGACTCGGTGGTGACACCGGCCGCCTATGTGATGACCGGCGATGCGATCGTCTCCGCCGCGCAGGCGACCATCCTCGCCACGCGCAACGTCGACCCGAGCGGCAACCTGATCACCATCGCGGACACCGCGGCGCATCTGCTGGACGCGGGGAACCAGGCCGGCATCGCCATCGCCGACACGCTGATCCTGTCCGCCAATGCCACCGTCGACGCCGCCGACGCCACCACCCTGTTCGGCAATGCCAGGTTCAATGCCGGCGGGCATCTGCTGACGGTGCAGGACAGCGCCGCGGCGCTGCTGGGCCTGTCGACCGACACCAAGCTGATGGCCACCATTCTGCAGCTGGCGGCCGACGAGACGATCACCGTCGCAAGCCTGAAGTCACTGTCCGGCCTGGGCATCAAGTTCAGCACCAATACCCATGCCGTGACGGTTGCCGATACAGCCGCCCACCTGGCCACGCTGCATGACCAGGAGCTGGCGCTGGCCACCGCCGAGCGTCTGTCGACCAACGCCGTGGTGAACGCCGCGACGGCCGAGACCCTTGTCAGCCTGCCGAATTTCGTGCGCGGGGCGGGCGTCACCCTGGCGGTAGAGGACACCGTCGCGCATCTGATCGACCTGTCGAACGCGGTGCGCAGCGTTGCCACCACGGAACGGCTGGCGAGCGGCGCGGTGGTGACGGTGACCGCGGCCGAGGCCGCCGCGTTGGCCGGGCTGCCGCATTTCGATGTCGGCGATGCGCAGATCACGGTCCGCGACACCATCGCGCATCTGAACGCCGCGCAGAACAGCAGCTGGCACGCCATCGCCGCGGCGCACCAGATCGTCGACTCGATCGCCAACATCGCCGCCGCGGCCGCCACGTCGCTGGTGACCGACGCGAGCGCCGTGGTGCCGACCGGCGATTCGACCATCGACGCGGCGACCGCGGGCATCCTGGCAGATATCACGGCATTCAACCATGGCGACCAGATCGTCATCGTCGTCGATGGGCCGCAGGAGATCGTCGCCCATGTCAGCGACATCCTGGCGATCGCCACCGGCGCGCGGGTGAACCTGTCGACGCCGGTCACCGCCGCGCAGGCACAGGCCCTGGCGCCACTCGGCAGCGCCAACATGCTGTCGTTCAGCGCCGGCCAGCACCTGACGATCGACGACACCTATGCCCACCTGACCGACAATGCCAATGCGAGCGGCCTGGCGCTGGGCACGTCCATCACGGTGCGCGACGCGGTCGCCAACATCCTGACCGCCGCGACCCATGACTGGGGTTCGGTGGTGCCGTCCTATGTCATGACGGCCGACGGCACCGTGAACGCCACGCAGGTCGGCCATCTGTCGGCACTGGGCGGTCATTTCACGCGTAACGGCTTCGTCCTGACAGTGCAGGACAGCGCCACGGCGATCATCGCGGCCGATGGCGACATCCACGCGCTGGGCGGAATCGCCATCGTGTCCGACACGATCCAGCACCTGGGTGCGCAGACCACCGGCCTGCTGGCGCTGGTATCGCCCGTAACCATCGTCGTCACCGATGCCGGTGCCGTGACCGCAGCGCGGGCGGCGGCACTCGATCCGATCCTGGCACTGCTTGCCAGCGGGACACAGGTCGCGGTCACCGACACGGCGGTCTCCATCGCCGCGGTGGCCACGACACTGCACGACCTGGGCAACGTCCTTGCACAGCTCACGCTGACCGGCGGCACCACCATGACGGCGGCGACGGCGGTGGCGCTGACGGATATCCAGGGCCATCTGGCCAATGGTGTCGGCTTCGACGTATCCGACACGGCCGCCAGCATCGTCGGCCACCAGGGCGGCCTTGCCGCGCTGGCCACGGCCGGGCGCATCAACACGATCGCCGCCCCCGATCAGACCGCTGCGCTGGTCGTCACCTACGGCGCCGCGCTGGGCGTACTGAACGCTACCGCAACGATCCTCGACTCCGCCGCCAACCTCGCCACGCGGCTCGATGCGCTGGCGCCCTATGCCGGGGTGAATGGCGTGGTGCAGGGCATCACACTGACCGACGGCACGCCTCCGACGATCTCGGTCTCGGTCACGCAGCTTCATGACGACGCCTCGGTGCTGGCCCTGATCGGTTCCACGTCCCACCTGCAGGTCAGCGATACGGCGGCGCATATCCGCGCAGACCTGGTGTCCAACACATCGGCGATCCTGGCCGGGCTGTCCGGGATCACGGCGATCGTCGCCGATGACAACGGCACCATCACGCTGACACCGGCGCAGATCCAGGCGGCGCATGTCGATGACGGCGCATCCTCGGCGCTGGCGAAGTTCTCGGGCGGGGACATCGCCGTTGCTGGTGCGACGGTGGCAGACCTGGCCGGGCTGGCGAGCCTGGGCGTGGTGCCCGACAGCATCGCGATCAGCGACACCGCGGCGCATATCCAGGCGGACCTCGCCGGCGGCACGCCCGCCCTGGTGACCCATCGCGCGCTGATCGGCCAGCTCGCGGTTTCCGACGCGGGCACCATCGCGCTGACCACCGCGCAGATCCTGACCGCGCATGTCGATGACGGCGCGGGTTCAGCGCTATCCACCCTGACCGGCGGCACGGTGGCGGTGACCGATGCCACGGTCGCCGACATCGATGCCCTAGTCGCCCTGCCGGTCGCACCTGGCCACATGACGATCGTCGATACGGCGGCGCATGTCCGGGCCGATCTGATCGCGGGGGCGTCGGATATCCTGAGCAATCTCGGTTCCATCGACGCCATCAGCCTCGTGCCCAGCGGCACGATCACGCTGACGGCCACACAGGCCGCACGCGCCGGGCTGGATGACGGGGCGGCTTCCGCCCTGGCGAAGATGACCGGCGTCACGCTGGTCGTGACCGATGTGGCGGTGGCCGATATCGGCGCCACGCTGACGCTGGAGGTTCCACCTGCCTCGATCACCGTGCAGGATACCGCCGCTCATGTGCAGGCGGACCTGATCTCGAACACATCGGCGCTGCTGGCGAACCGGGCATCGATCACCGCGATCACCGTCAGCCCCGGCGCGTCCATCACCCTGACCGCCACGCAGGCGCTGGCGGCGCATGTCGATGACGGCGCCGGCTCGGTGTTCTCGAAGGTGTCGGGGGCGAGCCTGATCGTTTCCGGTGCAACTATCGCCGAGCTTCCGGACCTGGTCGGCCTCGGCGTGCCACCGTCCTCGATCGCCATCAGCGATACCGCGGCCCATATCCAGGCCGCCCTGGCGGCGGGGATCGGGTCCGACCTTCTGGTCAACCTGGCGTCGGTCTCGGTGATCACGAACAGCGATGCCGGCACGATCAGCCTGACCCCTGCGCAGATCGCGGTTGCCGGCGTGGACGATGGCGCCGGATCGGCGCTGGCAAAGCTGACGGGCGGAACGATCAGCATCACCGACGCCGCGATCGCCGACATCGCCGCGATCGCCGGCCTGCCGGTGGTGCCCGATTCGATCCTGGTCAGCGACACGGCGGCGCATATCATTGCCGACCTCGCCGCCGGCAATGCGTCGGTGATCCTGGCCAATGCCGCACGCATCGCCGCCATCGACGACGCCGATGCCGGGGTCATCCAGCTCACGGTCTCGCAGGCGCTGCACGCCGGTGTTGCCGATGACGCGTCATCGGCGATGGCGAAGCTGTCGGGCGGCGTGCTGCGGGTCACCGGCGCGGCGGTGGCCGACCTGGATGCGCTGGCCGGGCTGTACGTGCCGCCTGCCACCATCACGATCGTCGATACGGCCGCCCATATCGCGGCCGACATCGCCGCCGGCAACGCGTCCGACCTGCTGGCGGCGCGCACCTCGATCACCGCCATCACCGACAGCGACAGCAACCCGATCACGCTGACGGCGTCGCAGGTGCTGACGGCGCATGTGGACGACGGCGCCGGGTCGGTGATGTCGAAGATCACCGGCGGAAGCCTTGTCGTCACAGGTGCCACCGTCGTCAACCTGGCGAGCATCGCCGCGCTGGCGGTGCCGCCGGCCTCGATCAGCATGACCGATACGGCCGCCCATATCGCAGCCGACCTCGCCGCGGGCGATGCGTCGGTGATCCTGGGCAATCTCGGGCTGATCACCGGAATCGCCAACGCCGACACCGGAACGATCACCCTGACCGCCGCACAGATCCTGCACGCCAACATCGATGACGGCACAGGCTCGGCGCTGTCGCTGCTGAACTCCGGGCAGATCGTGGTGACCGACGTCGCGGTGGCCGATATCGCGACCATCATCGCCCTGGACGTGCCGCCGGGCTCGATCGTCGTCCGCGACACCGCGGCCCATATCCAGGCCGACCTCGCAGCCGGCAATGCCTCGGTGATCCTGGCGCACCTGGCCACCACGACAGACATCCAGATCAGCGACAGCGGCACGATCACCCTCTCGCTGTCGGCCCTGCAGCATGCGGGCATCGACGACGGGGCCGGGTCGGTCGCGGCGAAACTCAGCGGCGGGCACCTGAACGTGAGCGGCCTGGCAGTGTCCGACCTGGACACGGTCACGGCCCTTCCGATCCTGCCCGATCACCTGTCGGTCAGCGACACGGCCGCGCATCTCCAGGCGGATCTCGCGGCGGGGAATGCGTCGGACTTGCTGGCGAGCCGGACGCGGATCACCGACATCGTCAACAGCAATGCCGGGACGATCACGCTGACCGCCGCACAGGTACTGGTGGCGCATGTGAACGACGGGGCCGGATCGGTGATGTCGCTGATTACCGGGGGCAGCCTGGTGGTGAGCGGCGTTGCCACGGCGGATATCGGGGCAATCGCCGGCCTGTCGGTGCCGCCGGCCAGCTTCTCGGTCAACGACACCGCGGCGCATATCGCGTCGGACCTGGCCGCGGGGGGCGCGTCGGGCATCCTGTCACAACTTTCGTCCATCACCGCGATCACCAACAGCAATGCCGGCGCCATCACGCTGACCGCCGCGCAGGTGCTGGCCACCCATGTCGACGACGGCGCCGGATCGGCCCTGTCGAAGGTGGCGGGCGGAAGCCTGGTGATCACCGGTGCGACGATCGCCGATCTCCCTGCCCTGGCGGCACTGCCGATCCCGCCGACGCAGGTCTCGGTCACCGACACGGCGGCGCATGTTTCGGCCGACCTGGCGCTGGGCGGATCGTCGCTGCTGATCGGCAGTCTCGGCCTGGTGTCCGCCATCACGGTCAGCCCGGCCGGCACGATCACGCTGACCGCGAGCCAGGTGCAGGCAAGCGATGTCGACGACGGTGCCGGATCGGCCTTGTCGCTGATGACCGGCGGCACGCTTGTCGTCACCGGCGTCCCGATCGCATCCATCGGCACGATCGTCGGGCTGGCGGTCGCACCGGCATCGATCACGGTGTTGGACTCGACGGCCAATATCCTCGCCGACCTGTCAGGGGCCGCGGTGATCGCGGCGAACCATGCGCATATTTCGGCCGTGCGGCCCACCGAGTCGACGATGTCGCTGGCAGACGCCACGACGATCTTCAACGCCCTGTCCGGACAGACGACGTTCGATGAATCCGGCCTGACCCTGGGCGGCACATCCGGCGCGCTGCTGACGGCCAATGCGTCGCTGCCGTCGATGCTGTCGTCGGCCGGGCATGTGACGATGTCGAACAACCCGACCGGGCTGACCGCGGCGCAGGCCACCACCCTGTCGGGCATCCTGGGGGGGACGTTGGCCAACGGCCAGACCCTGCAGGTCATCGACACCGCGGCTCATCTGCTGGACCCGGCCAACGCGGTGGGCATCGCGCTGGCAACCGATGTTCAGCCGAACACCGGCATCCTGGCAGCGGCGGGGACGGTGGGATCGCTGCTGGCGCTGCATGCGTTCAACGCCGCGGCGCAAACGATCTGGGTCCAGGACAGCCCGGCGAACATGCTGGACGCGGCGAATGCCTCGGCCCTGGCGGCGGCGTCACGGGTGATCCTGTCGGCGAACGCGGTCGTGACGGCATCGCAACTGACCGCCCTGTCGGGGATCGCGCATTTCGAAACCAACGGCCATACGCTGGTCCCGCAGGACACGGCGGCGAACATCGCGGCGCTGAGCCAGGGCGCGCTGGGCTTCGCGACATCCGTCAAGGTGGTCGATACCTCGGCGGACGTGTCCGCGAACCTGAACGCGCTGCGGACCACGGTCACCGACCACAGCCATGCCCTGACCGTGACATTGTCGGATGGTGTCGCCAACACGCCGACGGTGACCGTGACCGCCGCGACCTACGCCGCCGACAGCGCGGTGGTGGATGCCATCGACACGGCGGGCGCGGTGCAGGTCATCGGCACCGCCTCGCAGGTCGCAGCACTGGCATCGGCCCTGGCCAGCAGCAGCGCGGTCGGCACCGTTGCCGTGCTGGACACCGCCGCCAACATCCTGTCGAACCTGACCACGCTGAACACCATCGGCAGCAAGTTCACGCAGGCCCAGATCACCGACACCTCGATCAACGCGACCGAGGCCTCGGGCCTGTTCACCGTCCCCAACCTGGTCGCCAACAGCCTGACAATCGCCGATACGGGGTCACAGCTTGCGGCGGCGGTCGTGGCCGGTGGCGCCGACGCCATCGCGTTCATGCTGAACCACACCGTCCAGTTGTCGGCCGACTCGATCGTCACGGCCGGCGAGGCCCTAACGCTGCAGTCGCTGACCAACCTGGCGAAGAACGGCCACACGCTGAAGGTCTGGGACACCGCGTCGCATCTGATCGACAGCATCGACGGCTATCTGCAGGCGGTCAGCGCGGCCAACATCGACGGCGTCTACCTGAAGACCACCACCGGCACCGCGACCGTTTCACCGGCAACTGCTTCAACCCTGTTCTCGATCGCCAACTTCAGCAAGAACAACCCGGTCAGCGGCACCAACGCGCTGGTCGTGCAGGGCACGGCAGCCAATATCGAGAGCAACTTCACCGCCCTGAGCACGCATCTGGCACAGATGACCGCCGTGGTGGTCAGTGCGTCGTCCACCGTCACGGACGCGGTCTACGGGCACCTTCTGACACTGGGCGCGACGGCCGGCGGTGGCGTGACGCTGACGGTGCGCGACACCGCGGCCAACATCATTGCCAACGCGCCCACGCAGCTGGCCGGCACACCGTCCATCACGCCCACCACCTGGGCATTGTCGGGCAGTGCCAGCGTCAACGCGGCGAATGCGGCGATGCTGGGCGGGCTGTCGGGGTTCAGTGCCGGCGCGTTCATCCTGACCCTGTCGGCGGACGCGGCCAGCCTGTCGGTTGCCGATGCCAACCGGATCGGCACGCTGGGCGGGTCGTTCTCGCTGGGGGGGCACAAGGTCCACGTCCTGGGCTCGGTTTCGACGCTGTCCGGCCTGTCCGGCAATGCCCGCCAGATCGCCACGCCGGATATCACGGACACCTTCGCCCAGATCGCGACGCTGACCACCGGCGACAACCTGCATGGCGGCACCATGACCATCACCGACAGCGCGACGGTGACGGTGGCGCAGGCCAACGCTTTCCTTTCTCTGCTGAAGGTCGGCAACGCGGCCGGCATCCCGGTGGCGAACGTCACATTCGACAGCAACGTCGAATCGGTGACCGACACGCTGGCGAACATCCAGACCCTGACGGGATCGGCGGGATGGACATCCAACGCCGCCGTGCATGACGACTTCCACCTGGTGGTGGCGGATACGGTCGCCACCCTGATCAGCGGCGCCAACACCGCCGCGCTGGCAGCCATGAACGGCACCACCTTGTCGTCCGACCAGACGACCACGGCGGCGAATGCGCAGTCGCTGTATGCCCTGCAGAATACGATCCATTTCTCGATGGGCGGGCGGATCCTCACGATCCAGGACACGCCCACCCATCTGCTGGACCCGGGCAATGCCGGTGGCGTCGGGATCGCGGATGTCTGGCAGCTGTCGGCCAACGCCGTCGTCAGCACGGCGGATGCCGAAAGCCTGCTGGCGGTCTCGAAGTTCCACCTGAACCATGTCCTGACGATCAGCGACAGCTCGGACAATCTGCTGGACGGCGTGCTCTCGTCACTGGTCGATGCCAGCCCCTATGCCGCCAGCATCCACATCTCGCTGGCCAGCAACGAGACACTGGACGCCCGCACCGCGGCACGCATCGTCGCGCTGACCGGTTTCACCGACAACGGTCATCTGAGCATCGCCGACGGGTCGGCCTATCTGCTGACCACCGACAGCCTGGCGGCCGAGAACATCGCGACCTCGGTCACGCTGGCGGGCGACGAGACGGTCTCGGCCGCCACCGCATCGAAGCTGGCCGCCCTGCCGCATTTCTCCCTGGGCAGCAACACGATCAGCCTGGCGGCCAACGACTATGCCGATGCCGCCACGCTGACGGCGATCGCCAACTTCGACGCGGGGTTCGACGTGAACGGCAAGACGTTGCGGATGACCCAGGATGCGCTGGCTCTGACGCCGGTGCAGTACGAGGCGCTGCAGGACGACAACATCAACCTGAACGGCCATGCCCTGTCGGCGCTGGCGACCGGGGTATCGGTCTCCTCGGCGGCGGGCACCGTGCATATCACCGGCAACGGCGTCGATGGTGCCACGCTGGTGGTTTACGCGGGGTCGGGGGCGCAGCTGTCATCCACCGCCGGGGTCACCGCGTCGTTCGATGCGTCGGCCAGCACGGGCAGCATCGGCAACGGCATGGTGGTGACCGAGATCGTCGGCGGGTCCGCGGCAACCAGCGAATCGGCGCCGATCATCGCGCTGGAGCGGGCGGTCCTGACCACCGAGGCAGCCAACGATGGCGCCACCTTCGCGGGATCGGGACAGATCCAGGTCGACACGGGCAAGTTCGTGAACCTGTACACGGCCGGATCGGCGCCCGCCCATCCGACCAGCCCGGTGCTGGTCTACGATCCCAACGCACATACCGTGTCGATGGCGGTCGAAGGCCACACCCCGCTGGTCCTGGTCACGCTGGGCGCGGCAACGACACCGGCTTCGCTCGATCCGTCCGAGATCCTGATCCGGCACTTCAGCTGATCCGGCACCCCACCTGACAAGGCACCGATCCATGACACGACCTGCGCCAATACGGCGCACGATGACCGCCATTGCCAGCCCGCTGGGCTGGGTGGCGGGCTTCTCGTGCCTGACGAACCTGATCTACCTGGCCGCCCCGCTGTACATGATGCAGGTCTACGACCGGGTCCTGCACAGCCGCAGCGTCGCGACCCTGCTGTTCCTGACGGCAGCCGTCGCCATCAGCTACCTCGCCTACGCGATCCTGGACGCGGTGCGCGGCCGGGTCCTGGCCGGGGTCAGCGACATCATCGAGGACATTCTGAGCCAGGCCGTGCTGAGCCGCCTGACCGGCCCGCCACGCGCCGGCAAGGCCATGCCGCCGGCCGTGCACATGGCGCGCGACCTGGACACGGTGCGGCAATTCGCCGCCGGGTCGGGCCCGCTGGCCTTCGTCGACCTGCCCTGGGCGCCGATCTACCTGGGCGCCATCGCCCTGCTGCACCCGCTCCTCGCCGCCTTCTCCATCGCCGCCGCCGTCGTCCTGCTCGGCCTTACCTTCGCCGGCGAGCGCACCGCGCGGGCGCCGATGATGCAGGCGGGCCGAAGCGCCGCCCTGTCCTATCGGTTCGGGGAAGCCATCACCCGCCATGGCGACTGCGCGCGCACCATGGGCCTGGGTGCGACGCTGACCCGGCGCTGGCGTGCGATGCGTGGCGACATGCTGGCCGCGCAGAACCAGGCCAGCCGCCGAGCGGTGGTGCTGACCGCGGCCGGCAAGTGCGCGCGGCTGTTCTTCCAGTCGGCCATCCTGGGCGTCGGCGCCTGGCTGGCGATCTACAACGAGATTTCCGGCGGCGCGATCTTCGCCGGGTCACTCCTTCTGGGCCGCATGCTGGCCCCGATCGAGGCGCTGATCGGCGCCTGGCGTCCCACCCTGGCGGCCCGCGAGGCGTTCGGGCGCATCAAGGCCCTGATCGACGACGACGGCGCCGACACCCGTCCCATCGTCCTGCCGCCGCCCACCGGCGCGGTGCATCTGGAATCCGTCGCCTGGACCCCGCCCGGCACCCAGCACCCCGTGGTCAAGAACATCGCGGTGCAGATCCAGGCCGGCGCTGTCCTGACGATCGTCGGACCCAGCGCCGCCGGCAAGTCCACCGTCGCGCGCCTGATCGTCGGCGCGATCCGGCCGGAAACC